>NZ_JADPIU010000003.1:0-127979 GCF_023073075.1 Bradyrhizobium sp. 61
ACCGATTGCATGTGATCTGGCTCGTTCCAGCTTCCTGTCGACCGTCGTGGAAGGAGACGACGGGTGCTAGAGCGCCCGGTCTACTTCAGGCTTGCATCCCCGCGCTCGCTATCAGCCCATGCTTCCCGGCATGAAGCAGCGCGGCTTCGGATGACCATCTAGGTAGTAAGGCCAGACCATCGTACGGCCAGCGCGGTTCGGTCCATCCACGACAGCTTCGTTCGGAACATCAACCCACTCGCCATCAAGGCGTACGCGATAGTGACCGTCCTTAGTTTCCCAATCGGCGTCATCAACGCGCTTCGCATCACTGCCATCGCAGCAAGGCCCTTTGCCACTGTGCAAGCTCTCATACCAGCTGTTCAACTCGGGGTGCTGATAATCGTGGGCGCGAGCGTGACCGATTGTAAAGATCGGCAGCATGACAGTGAATACAGCAAGCGCTGCATGCCGAAGGTGATTGTTCATCTTACTCCTAATCCCGCAGTGGAAGTCCCACACGCCGAACACGTCAAGGCACGCCAAACTTGGGCCCGTAGTAGCCACTCCAGGGCCACACACATCGCCGCCCCGGTACCGCAGAGTTTAAGCTTGCTCACTCACCACCGGATATCAAAGGCCAACAGTGCTTGTATTCTCTCTGGAGATGGAGAATCGATCGACCGATTAAAGGAATATTTCGTCACATCGTTTTCAACGATGCGCGATGTCGACGCGTCGTATGATCACGAGTTCCGGCGCATGCTGAAGAAGTTGAGTTTGGCCCTAAGCACGCCCTCCGCATCGCAGCGCCCGGTCCGCAATCTCAACGACGCAGCAGTATCTCCGTCCGAGATGACAAATCCGCCTGCTCCGATCGTCAACCCGCTATTAATTTCGATGTCGGCACAGTAGGCGGATATCGCTGCGACCACGACGCACGTCCGCTTCGGGTCCCCCCCGAAGAACTCGGGCTGAGCATATCAAGTCTGCTTCAGCCCCAAGGAGCGGACATCTAGCGGACATGCCGGGTCGACCGCTTGGGGCCAAATCCGGACCTTCCCGTGGGCCAGGCAGAGACTTCGTTTCACATGTTCCCCAGACTCGTCAGGTGACGTAGAATGTCGTTGCCCTTAAAGTGGGATGTGCCGAAATCACCGTCTGGGCAAACGAGCAGCACTGGTGCCATCGGCAAGCACGCTCTCTTAGAAGCCGTTCTTTTTTCGGTTTCGACCACCGTTCACCACGAACTTTGCGCGCTGCTTATGCGGCGGCTCGTTCGGTAACGTCGGGAGAAAGCGATGAGCAAGATCGATCGAAGGTCCGCACTGGGAATCGCGTTGGCAGCGGCCTCGGCTGCCATCGTCAGGCCAGCCGCCGCTCAAACCACAGGCTACAAGGATATGACGCCTTGGCCAGGTGTCGTGGTGCGTGAATATGAAGGCGAGACACCATCCCTGATCCCAGGTTTTAAGACCGTCTCAATGCGCGATGTCATCATGCAGCCGGGGGCGAAGACCATGGGGCCCCCGATGATGAATGCCATGATCTGCCATATCACCGAAGGGGAGCTTCGGCTTGAGCAGGACGGAAAGACCTTTACGGGCAAGAAGAATTTTGTCTGGACCTGCAACAAGGAAACAAAAGAACAGGCGTACAACGACGGGAATGTGGTCGCGATTATGCGGATCACGGACCTGAAAGCTTAGGGCCCATGTGGAGGAGCGGATGGCGCACGCGACGACGCGCCATCCGCCTGCAGGATCATGAATTGTTGCAACGTCACAGCCGGAGAAAAGTTCGTCCGCGCGCCAAGCTTCGGGTCACACGTTGCCATCACGACGAAACAGCACGGCGTCCCCTGCAAGCTCCCTCTGACGTTCGCGAGCACCGCCCCGCTACGCCGTCCGCAGCACCGGCGACGGCGGCTGCGACGGCCGGATCAGCGCGAACGCGACCTGGATGATGCCGCCGGCCAGGCCCAGCGCCACGCCGATGCGCCAGGCCATGGTGTAGGAGCCGAGCGTGTCGTAGAGCACCCCTCCTCCGTAGGCGCCGAGGAAGCTGCCGATCTGGTGGCTCATGAAGGCGAGGCCCTGGATCATCGCCTGCCAGCGCAGGCCGAACATCTCGGCGACCGCGCCGGCGACCAGCGGGCCGACGCCCATCCAGAGGAAGCCCATGATCGCGCCGAACAGCAGCGTCGAGAACGACGTCGCCGGCAGCGTGAAGTACCAGGCAAGCGCGAGCGAGCGCAGGATGTAGATGCCGCCCAGCAGCGCCAGCTTGTTCCAGCGCTGGCCGGCCCAGCCGAAGAACAGCGAGCCCAGCACGTTGAAGCCGCCGATCATGCCGAGCGTCTGCGCGCTCAGCATCGGATCGAGGCCGCAGATCGCCAGATAGGACGGCAGATGCGTGGTGAGAAACACGAGCTGCATGCCGCAGACGAGATAGGCGCAGGTCATCACCACGAAGGACGCGTTGCCGAACGCCGTCTTCGCTGCCGTCGCGGCGGTGGCATCCCCGATGTCGTCGGCGGCAGGCTTCGGCAGCGGAATCGCGTCGATGCGGCCGGCATACCAGGCCGCAGGGATCATCAGCACCGACATGATCACGAAACCGGCGAGCCCGACGCGCCAACCAAATCCTTCGTTGAGCAACTGCCCGATCGGCGCAGACAGCAGCGCGCCGAGCGAGCCCGCGCCGGAGACGATGCCGAGCACGGTGGAGCGGACGGTCTCGGGCACAGCGCGCGCGGCCACCGACATCGCGATCGCCGCCGCGGTGCAGGCGAGCGAGGTGCCGATCAGCACGCCGGCGCCGATCATGATGCTGACGAGCCCGTTCGCGGTCGCCATCAGGATGAGGCCCGCGATGTACATCAGCGCGCCCACGATCATGATCGGGCGGAAGCCGTAGCGCACGGTCAGCGCGCCGGCGAGTGGCTGGAGAAAGCCCCAGGCGAGGTTCTGCACGGCCAGCGCCAGCGTGAAATCCGAGATCGAAATGTGGATGTCGTGCGTCAGCGGCTGCATGAAGATGCCGAGGCTCTGCCGCAGCCCCATGCTCAGCGTCAGCATGATCGAGGCGCCGATCAGGATGGGTAATGTCGGACGCAGAACCTGCAACAGGGGCATATTTTTCTCCCTCGTCGGCGCGACGCGCGCGCCGGCGTCTGCAATTCTCGATGTTTTTGGTTACACAGACCTGTGTAATTAGGCTATGAAAGGTGCACGCTGTCAAGCGAACAGGACGCACGCTGCCGCATGGCTCCCCCGCCCACACCACAGACGATGAAGGAGCGGATCCTCGAGACCGCCGACAAGCTGTTCTATCTGCAAGGCATTCGCGCCATCGGCGTCGACACCATCGCGGCCGAGATCGGCATCTCCAAGCGCACGCTCTACAACCACTTCCCCTCCAAGGATGCGCTGATCGCGGCCTATCTGGAGCGCCGCTTCGTCAAGCCGCGCCCCTCCGACAAGCCCCCGGCCGAGCAGATTCTTGGCACCTTCGATTCGCTGGAGCGGCGCTTTGCGGCCAAGGATTTTCGCGGCTGCCCGTTCGTCAATGCGGTCGCCGAGCTTGGCCCAAAGGACCGCGCCGTGAAGAAGATCGCAATCGCCTTCAAGGAAAGCCGCCGCGTCTGGTTTCGCGAACGCTTGAACGAGCTCGGCGTCACGGAGGCGGATGCGCTCGCCACCCAGCTCGTGCTCCTGGTCGACGGCTCGATCGCGCAGGACCTCGTGCGCGACGACCCCGCGATGGCGCGTGCCGCGAAGGAAGCGGCGAAGGTGCTGCTGCGGAATGCAGGCGTGGATCTGGGTGATGCGGAGAAGCAAGTCGCGACGCACAGCAAGCGCACGCCGCACTAATCACCATGGCCGTATCGTTCGGTGTCATCACCCGCGAAAGCGGGTGATCCAGTATTCCAGAGGCGGTTGTGATTGAACCGAGAGGCCGCGGCGTACTGGATTCCCCGCCTTCGCGGGGAATGACAGCGGAGCGTGTGGAACAGCGGAGTTTGGGGAGAGGGCTTCGCGCAACAACCGCGCCCTGCCCGATCCTATCAAAATGCTCCTGTTTTGCCCGACGTGTCAAACGCCCGGGCAATCGGCTTAGGCCGCCTAGCTCTACCCGCATAAGCCATTGATCCGGCTAACGCCGGCTACTGTGCATGGGGTTGTTTTCGCAGTTTTTGTTGCAGGCGGCCTCACGCCGCCTGCGACACCACGCGATTGCGGCCGTCGTGCTTGGCGCGGTAGAGCGCGGTGTCGGCGCGCTTGAGGACGTCGGCGACCGCCTCGCCCTTCTGCTCCAGCGTGGTGAGGCCGATCGAGATCGTGACCTCGATGCGCTTGGTGCCCTTGTGGACGGCGAACGGCTCGCCCGCGATCGAACGGCGCAGGCGCTCGGCGACCATGCCGGCGACGTGGAGATCGGTCTCCGGCATCACGATGACGAACTCCTCGCCGCCGTAGCGGCAGGCCAGGTCGATGCCGCGGATCGACTTGCGCACGCGCACCGCGAACTCGCGCAGCACGTCGTCGCCGGCGTCGTGGCCGTAATTGTCGTTGATCGACTTGAAATAGTCGATGTCCAGAATCATCAGCGCCAGGGGCTTGCCGCGGGTCGAGGCTTGGTCAGCGAGCGTCGCCAGATGGCTCTCCATGTAGCGGCGATTGTGCAGGCCGGTGAGCGCGTCCGTGATCGCCATCTCGATCGAGTTCTGCACGTTGTCGCGCAAATGATCGGTGTAGCGGCGGCGGCGGATCTGCGTGCGGGCGCGGGCCAGCAGCTCGGTCTTGTCGATCGGGCGCAGCAAATAGTCGTTGACGCCGATCTCGAGGCCGCGGAGCAGGCGCGTCGAGTTCTCGGGGTCCGCGATCGCCAGGATCGGCACGTGGCGCGTGCGCTCCAGCGAGCGCGCCTGGCTGCACAGCCGCAGCCCGTCGAAATTGTTGAGGTCGAGCGAGACGATCAGCAGATCGTAATTGCCCTCGGCTGCGTGGAACAGCGCTTCCGTCGGGTTCGGCTCGACGTCGATGGTGTGCTCCGCGGCGAGGATCGTCGCCAGCCGCTCATAGGAGGACTGACGGTCGTCGACCAGCAGAATGCGGCCGCCCCTGCCGGTGTCGGCCACGGCGCTGCGCTCGGGCGCCTGCATGCCGATCTCGAGCGAGGTGATGGCGCGCATGCGCAGCTCATCGGTCATCATCTTCAACCGCGTCAGCGAGCGCACGCGCGCGATCAGCACGACGTCGGAGACGGGTTTTGTGAGGAAATCGTCGGCGCCGGCTTCCAGCCCGCGATTGCGGTCGGCGGGGCTGTCGAGCGCGGTGACCATCACGACGGGGATGTGGTGCGTCGCCGGATCGGTCTTGAGACGGCGGCAGACTTCAAAGCCGTCCATGTCGGGCATCATCACGTCGAGCAGGATGATGTCGCATTCGGCGCGGCTGGCCAGCGCCAGCGCCTCGGTGCCGTTCGAGGCGGTCATCACGTCGAAATATTCGGCGGACAGGCGAGCTTCGAGGAGTTTGACGTTAGCGGGAACGTCATCGACAACCAGGATACGCGCGGACACTTTGAACTCACTTCCTATCCGATAAAACGCCGGACCGTCTCAATGAATTTGCCGACCGAGATCGGCTTGGACAAATAGGCCTCGCAGCCGCCCTCGCGGATGCGCTCTTCGTCGCCCTTCATCGCGAACGCCGTGACCGCGACGACGGGAATGGCGCGCAGCTCCGGATCGTCCTTGATCCAGCGCGTGACCTCGAGGCCCGAGACCTGCGGCAATTGGATATCCATCAGCACGAGGTCGGGCCGCATCTTGCGAACGAGGTCGAGCGCCTCGTAGCCGTTGCTGGTGCCGGAGGTCTGGTAACCGTGCGCCTCCAACAGGTCGCGGAAGAGCTTCATGTTGAGCTCGTTGTCTTCCACGATCAGGACGGTCTTAGCCATCCCGCCCTCCTGATTGGCACGAAGCCGTATACATGTGACGCCTCAGGCGCCGCTCGCCGGCGCTTCGAAAACTGGATTCAAACTAGCCTCAGATTCGCTTGAGTTTCGTTAAACCCGAGGGCCGACTTTCTGCGATGTGGTTTCCAGTTGCTTGTCGGCGGTCTTGAGACTCGGGCATGATGGTTTCAAAGTAGACACCGAAAGTTAACGGAAAGGCAAACCGAACCCTTGAAAAAGCCTGTTCACAACCCTCGCGAAGTCGCTGAAATCGTTGCGATTCAGGCGCTCTCCTTCGTGGCCGGCGATCCGGAGCGGCTTGGCCTGTTCCTGGCTGAGACAGGCGTCGGTCCTGAGACCCTGCGCAATGCCGCCTCGGACCCGAATTTCCTCCTCAGCGTACTCGATTTCGTGATGCGCGATGACGCCACTGTAAAGGCCTTTGCCTCGACCGCGGAGCTGCATCCGACCAACGTTGCTGCGGCGCGGCAGGTGCTGGGCGACGCGCTCGGCGACCCCTCCTGGGAGCGCGACGTGCCGTGACCGTCCCTGATACGGCCGGACCCCGCTGCTTCTGCCGGGATTGTCTGGCCGATCTGGATATGGGCGTGAGGCGCTGCTCCGCCTGCGGTTCCCCTCGCCTCGTCCGCCACCGCGCGCTCGCAGGCCTGACCATCGCCCATATCGACTGCGACGCCTTCTATGCGACGGTCGAGAAGCGCGACAATCCTGACATCGCCGACAAGCCCGTCATCATCGGCGGGGGCAAGCGCGGCGTGGTGTCGGCCGCCTGCTACATCGCCCGCACCTATGGCGTCCGCTCGGCCATGCCGATGTATAGGGCGCTCGAGGCCTGCCCGCACGCGACCGTGATCCCGCCCGACATGGCCAAGTACGTCCGTGTCGGCCGCGAGGTGCGCCAGGCCATGCAGGCGCTGACGCCGCTGGTCGAGCCGCTCTCGATCGACGAGGCCTTCCTCGATCTCTCGGGCACCGAGCGGGTGCACGGCATGGTTCCGGCCAAGGTGCTGGCGCGGTTCGCGCGCAACATCGAGCGCGACATCGGCATCTCCGTCTCGGTCGGCCTGTCCTGCAACAAGTTCCTGGCCAAGATCGCCTCCGACCTCGACAAGCCGCGCGGCTTTGCCGCGCTCGATCAGGAGGAAGCCCGTTTGATGCTGGCGGAGAAGCCGGTCGGCTTCATCTTCGGCGTCGGCCCGGCCACGCAGGAGCGCCTGGTGCAGCGCGGCTTCCGCATCATCGCCGACCTGCAAAAGGCCGACGAGATCGAAATGATGCGTCAATTTCCGAGTGACGGCCGCAGGCTGTGGCGGCTCGCGCGCGGCATCGACGACCGCCGCGTCGAGCCCGATCGTGGCGCCAAGACGATTTCGAGCGAAACCACCTTCGAGACCGACATCCGCGATTTCGCGACGCTGGAGAAGATCCTGTGGCGGCTCTGCGAGAAGACGTCGTCGCGGCTGAAGAGCAGCGAGCTTGCCGGCTCGACCGTCACGCTGAAGCTGAAGACCGCCGATTTCCGCCAGCGCACCCGCTCGCAGTCGATCGCAGGCCCGACGCAGCTTGCCGCCAAGATCTTCTCGATCTGCCGCGAGATGCTGGCGAAGGAGATCGACGGCACCGCGTTCCGTCTGATGGGCGCCGGCGTCAGCGCGCTGCGCGAAGGCTCGCCCGCCGACGACACCGATATGCTTGACCGCCGTGCTGCGCATGCCGAGCGCGCGGTGGACAGCCTGCGCAAGAAGTTCGGCAACTCCGCCGTCATTCGCGGCATCGCGTATGATGGCCCTGAAACAGGACAGCAGGAATGATCGAGTCCTGCTCAATTCAGTCGCGTTCGAAGATCCGTGCACCCGGATAGACACGCCTAGCATACTGAATGACCAACTGCCGATCCTGACTCGCCAGGAACGGCGTTCGGATCTGACAAGATCCGACGATGAGGTGCCACAGGCCGTTGAGCTTTCCAATCATGACGTTCATTTGAGCTTCCTCGCAGTGACCCGAGTAGACTCAAATTGTAAGAATCTCCGGCCGTCGCTCAATTGTACCAGCGTAAGGTCAGCGTATGAGAAGGATTGGAGGAGATATACAAAGGTATGTTGGCGAGGCCCTGTCAGGTTCCGGGCGCTGATCGGTTTCGCAAGGGCTGTACGCATCCGAACGCGCTGAGAGGCTGGCCATCGTGACAGGCGAACGCGGCCTCGACGCGCTGTTGAGGAACATGAAGCCGGAGCTGCTGGACGGCACCTTCGTGTTTTGCACGATACCACCCAGCGAGCCCGTTCCTGCAGCGCTCAATCCGCAGCTGACGTTCCGCGAGCAGGAAGGAACCACGCTGGTGATCCCGCGCGAAGAAGCCGAGGCGTCAGGCTTACGCTACGCGTTCGCCTCGCGCCTGATCACCCTGACGGTTCACTCTGCACTCGACGCAGTGGGCTTTCTGGCGGTTATCACGGCGCGACTGGCCGAAGCCGGCATCAGCGTGAATGCTGTGTCGGCCTTCCACCACGATCATCTTTTCGTACCTGCCGACAGGGCCGATGAAGCGATGGCTGTTTTGCGAGCTATGTCCGCAGCAAAGTAAGATGGGTAGAGCGAAGCGAAACCCATCGAGCTCTTCCTGCGCAACAAGGGTGATGGGTTTCGCTTCGCTCTACCCATCCCACGGTCGGATCAATCCGCGACCGCCACCGCCTCGATCTCGATCAGCCATTCCGGCGCGGCAAGCGCGGAGACGCCGACGAGCGTCGAGGCCGGCGGCTCCATGCCCTCGAAGAAGGCCGAGCGGGCCTTGCCGATGATAGGGCGCAGCTCCGGCTTGTAGTTCACCACGAAGGTCGTGATCTTGACGATGTTGGCGTAGGTCGCGCCGGCCGCCTTCAGCGCATGGCCGAGATTCTGCATCACCTGCGTCGTCTGCGCGGCAATATCGCCCTCGCCGACGATCCGCCCTTCCTCGTCCACCGACACCTGGCCGGAGATGTAGATCGTACGCGCACCGGAAGCGGTGACGACGTGGGAATAGGCCGGATTGTGATGTAGGCCGCTGGGGCGGAGATGGTCGAGCTTGGGCATGGTGCTTGCCTCCCGGGTTTGTGGTTGGGAGGAAGCGTAGCCGGAGAGCGAGCGGAGGGCTAGTCTCGCCCCTCAATTGCAGGGCTTGCTGTCCTTCGCGTCGAACTTGCCCATCGCGCCGGAAATCACGAAATCGTTGTAATCGAGCACGAGCTGGCGCGAAACGCCGTTTTCGTAGAGCTCGAACGCCATCGCGTAGACCGGCGTCTGCTCGCCTTCCTTCTGCTGGGACTCGCGGTCGAAATAGCTGACGGTAACCGGCCAGCGCTTGAGCGACTTCATGTGCTCGTCCGTGGTCGATGCATCGGGCGAAGCAGTGCGGTCGGCGGGAATCGGCTGACCGATCACGGTCAGCGTGTTGTAGACCTTCTGGCCGTCGTCGGAGCCGTCATAGACCGACAGCTCGAGCAGCGACTTGCCGTCCTTGGCGGCGGCAATGATGCGCTGGATCTGCTCGGTCGGGAACACGATCTTGCCGTCGAGGGTGAAGCTCTTCGGCGCCGGCAGCTTCAGCTTGACGTTGATGTGGTCGCCGTCGCGCTCGGCCGAACCGTCGACCCGGCCGGCATCGGCCTCGTTCATCCGCGTCTCGATCTTGAAGCGGTAGCTTTTTCCCGCGGCGTCCTCCCAGGAGTTCGAGCGGAGGTCGCTCAGCGTGATCTTGCCCTCGCCGCTGTCGAGCTCGGAGACCTGGCGGAATTCGGAGGTGTAGCCCTCGCACGAACTTCCCGTGAAATTGTAGAGGATGCGGCCGCGCGCGCTGTTGATCGAATTGGAGCGCGATTTGACGAGGCTGAGGTCATAGAGCGCCTGGTGCGCAAGGAACGGACCGCTGGCCGCCTGCGCTCCACCGCCTGCACCGAAAGCAGCCGCCGCGAGCGCCATCACACCAAGCGAAGTCCGGAAAAGGTGCACCATGTGTCATCCTTGGGGAAAGCGCAGATTCGACATTTTAATGACCGTTCCATTGCGTCGCAACTGAGGCCGTTTCACGTAAAGTTGCGGCCCCCGCCTTGAACCTGCTGCCTGGCCACAACAAAATGCAGTCGCTCCGGTTGCTTGCATGTGACGGCACGATGGGCGAAACAGGGCGCGCCCGGCCTCCAAATGGACGCAGCCGGGCGGATGAAATTTGGACAACGAGGTCGAACATGGCGGGCACGGTCGAGCAGAAACTGGCGAAACAGGGCATCAAGCTGCACGAGGCCCCTACCCCTGTCGCCAATTACGTGCCGTTCGTGCGCACCGGTAACCTGCTGTTCGTCTCCGGCCAGGTCTGTTTCGACCCCGCCGGCAAGCTGATCGCCAAGGGCAAGCTCGGTGCCGGCGTTTCGATCGAGGACGGTGCCGCGGCGGCGCGCGGCTGCGCCGTCAACCTGCTGGCCCAGGTCAAGGCGGCGCTCGGCGACCTCGACAAGGTCGTGCGCGTGGTGCGCCTCGGCGGCTTCATCAACTCGGCACCCGACTTCCTGGACGGGCCGAAGGTGCTAAACGGCGCCTCCGACCTGATGGTAGCCGCTTTCGGTGACAAGGGCCGCCACGCCCGCACCACCGTCGGCGTCGCCTCGCTGCCCGCGGACGCGGCGGTCGAGGTCGAAGGCGTGTTCGAGGTCGCCTGACACGGAGCTGACGGCGTTGCGCGCTCCTGATTGGCTGACAGCCCGGCCGGTCGCCCATCGCGGCCTGCATGACGTTTCCCGTGGCATCGTCGAGAACATGCCGGGGGCGGTGCAGGCTGCGATCGCGGGCAATTTCTCGATCGAGGTCGACATTCAGCTCTCCGCCGACGGCGAGGCCATGGTGCACCATGACCACGCGCTCGGCCGCCTCACCGAGGCTACCGGTGAGGTGGTCGAGAAGACCGCGGCCGAGCTGAAGGCGGTCAAGTTCAAGGACACGGACGAGCGGATGATGTCGCTGTCCGATCTCTGCGCCATGGTCGCCGGGCGCGTGCCGCTGGTGATCGAGGTGAAGAGCCATTTTGGCGGCGACCGCAAGCTGGTGAAGCGGATGGCCGAGGTGCTGGCGTCCTATCAGGGGCCCGCCGTCGGCATGTCCTTCGATCCCGACCAGGTGCTGGCGCTGCGTGAGCTGTTGCCCTCCCGCCCGCGCGGCATCGTCGCCCAGCGGACCTATGAAGACGAGTATTGGGCGAAGCTGACCGAGGGGCAGCGCGACAGCATGCTGTACCTGCGCCACGGCTTTCAGACCCAGCCGCATTTCGTCGCCTTCAAGGTCGACCACCTGCCGGCCCCCGCCCCCTGGATCGCCCGCAACGTCCTCGGCTGCGCCCTGCTCGGCTGGACCGTGCGCACCCCGGAGCAGCGGACGCGGGTCGGACAATATGCGGATCAGATGATCTTTGAGGGGTTCGTGCCGTAGGGCTTGCGCACGCCCGCTCTCGTGTCCCGGACGCGCTGCAACGCGCAGCGTTGCTGTGCAGAGCCGGGACCCAGAAGGCGGCACGCTATTCGGAGAGATGGGCCCCGGCTCTGCATCGCACCGCTGCGCGCTGCGATGCGTCTAGGGCACGAGAGAGCTCGGTTCCCGCCTCTTGAAGTCGCTGCTGCAATGCACGATCTTGGGCACGATGGCATCATCTGAAATCACACTCGAGGCTGTACCCTCGATTGGCGAGGTATCTGCCGAGGATTGGGACGCCTGTGCCAATCCCGACAAGGCTTGCAACGGGCATGGCGCGGGAACTTCATCCGGGCTTCCAGGCGATTCCCTCGGCCTCTCAAAACCCGCTTATAACCCGTTCGTCTCGCACGCGTTTTTATCCGCGATTGAGAAATCGGGTTCAGCAACCATCCGCACCGGCTGGGGGCCCCGGCATCTGGTGGCCAAGGTCGATGGCCGCGTCGCCGGGGTCGTGCCCTGCTATCTGAAATCGCATTCCCAAGGCGAGTACGTCTTCGACCGCGGCTGGGCGGACGCCTATGAGCGCGCCGGGGGACGCTACTATCCGAAGCTCCAGGTCTCGGTTCCCTTCACCCCGGCCACAGGGCCCCGGCTGCTGGTCCGCGACGGCGTCGATCGCGAGCGCATCGCTGAAGCGCTGGCGAGCGGGCTGGTGGCGCTGTGCGGCGTCAGCAAGGCCTCCTCGGTGCACGTGACCTTCGCGCGTGAGGCGGAGTGGAAACGGCTCGCCGGGCACGGCTTCCTCCAGCGCACCGATCAGCAGTTCCACTGGCATAACGAGGGATTTGCGACCTTCGACGATTTCCTCACCACGCTCAATTCGCGCCACCGCAAATCGATCAAGCGCGAGCGGCGCGATGCGCTTGCAAGCGGCATCACCATCCACTGGCTCACCGGCAGCGACATCACCGAGGATGCCTGGGACGCCTTCTTCGAATTCTACATGGAGACCGGCTCGCGCAAATGGGGCCGGCCTTATCTCACGCGCGAATTCTTCTCGCTGATCGGCGAGACCATGAGCCAGGACGTGCTGCTGGTGATGGCCCGCCGCAACGGCCGCTGGATCGCGGGCGCGATCAACTTCATCGGCTCGGATACGCTGTTCGGCCGCAACTGGGGCGCGGTCGAGCATCATCCGTTCCTGCATTTCGAGGTCTGCTACTATCAGGCGATCGATTTCGCGATCAAACACGGCCTCGACAACGTCGAGGCCGGCGCACAGGGCGAGCACAAGATCGCGCGTGGCTACCTGCCGCGGACGACCCATTCCGCCCACTTCATCGCCGATCCCGGCCTGCGCCGCGCCATCGACGATTACCTCAAGCGCGAGCGCGCCTATGTCGCCGAGGCCGGACGGGAGCTGGCCGAGCTCGGCCCGTTCCGCAAAGGCGTCGACGAGGCGCCTTGACGGTTTGCCACGGCTGATGACAGTAAGCGCAAAATTCGAGGAGCCGCCGCCATGACCGCCTACGACCCCAACAACATCTTCGCGAAGATCCTGCGCGGCGAGTTTTCCTGCCACAAGGTCTATGAGGACGAGCATGTGTTTGCCTTCCTCGACATCATGCCGCGGGTATCGGGCCATACGCTGGTGATCCCGAAGGCCCCTGCCCGCAACATCCTCGACATCAAGCCTGACGACTACGCCCACGTCGCCCGCGGCGCGCACAAGATCGCGGCCGCTGCGATGAAGGCGTTCGAGGCCGACGGCATCACCGTGCAGCAGTTCAACGAGCCCGCCGGCGGCCAGGTGGTGTTTCATCTCCACATGCACGTGATGCCGCGCCACGACGGCGTGGCCATGCTGCCGCCCGCCAGCCGCAAGGAAGACGTCAAGGTTCTGGAAGAGAACGCGGCCAAGCTGATCGCGGCGCTGAAGGCGGGATAGATATCAGCCCTGTAGCCCGGATGGAGCGAAGCGTAATCCGGGACCTCCCCGCATTCCGCTTCGCTCCGTGCGGGCTACGATCGCCGCCCCTCACTCCGTCTGAAAATCCCCTGCCTGCGGGGCGGCCAGCGGCGTGAATTCGCAACGATCTGGCTTGATGTCGATCAGCGGCGTGTTGTCGATGCAGTCGAGCCCGCGCACCAGAATGGCATTGCCCTCGATGCCGACGAGCTTAACGATCGAGGTGCCGATCGGGTTGGGCCGGACCGGTGAGCGCAGCGAAAACGTGCCGCGGGTCTTCTCGTTGTTCTTCGGGCTTTGCAGGACGATGTCGCGGCGCGACTTGTCGAGCCAGTAGAGCACTTCGAGATTGCTGTAGAAATCGACACCCTTGATGGCCGGCACGAACGGCTCGAAGATCTCGAGCCGGCACACCGGGCCGTCCTGACGTCCCTGTCGCGGCGTCTCCATCCGCGAGGTCCAGGGCGTGCGGATGCGGCCGATGAAGACGAGGCCGGCATCCTCCGTCGACGGCAGATCGATGGCGACCTCGCCCTCGCGGAGCTCGTTTTCGCGAACCATATTTCCCGTTCCTTGCTGTTCGCCGGTGGTTTTAGCCTAACCACCACTTTCCGGCCAGCATGAAGACTTCGCCTGTCACCACGCCTGCGAAGATCGAGCGGCGGGTCAGCAGGAAGCCGACGAGGCCTGCGCCGACCGCGCCATAGCGCAAGACGTCCGGCACGCTGGCGAGCGCCCCCGGCGGCTCCACCACGATCTGGGCGATGACGCCGGCCAGGATGGCGGTGGCGACCGCCCTCACCCAGACCAGCAGCTCCGAGCCCTCGTCGATGCCGCCGCCGAACCACAGGCCCAGCATGCGCCATATCTGGTTGGGAACAACGCCGGCGACGAACAGCACGACGAGTGCGTGCCAGTCGCCGATGAGCTGCGCAAAGCTCATGCGCGCACCTCCCGCCACCAATGCACGCCATAAGCGATCGTGCCGGCCACCAAACCGCTGACGAGAATGTCGAGCCCGGAGTTCATCTTCGCGGCCAGCGGATAGAGCAGAACCCCGAGCGTCAGCGCGACGACGTCGGCGACCTCGCGACTGTTGCGCGCGGTCGAGAACAGGAACGACAGCGGCGTCAGCATCAGGATCGCGGCGCCGAGCGTCTGCGTCAGGTTGGCGGCAAGGAAATAGCCGACCGTGTTGGCGGTGAGACACACGGAGACCAGACCAAAACCAAGCCCGTTGACGAAGGCGATGCGCCGCTCGCGCGGCACTTGCGGCAGGAAGCGATGGCATTCGACCCACAGTGTCACCGCCGTAAGATGCGCGGCGAAGAACAGCTCGCGCCGCTTGGTCGTCGGCGTGCGCATCAGGGGCAGCACCGAGACCACCATCGGAAACAGCCGGATCGCGCTGACGGTGACCGCGATCGCCGATTGGATGATGGTCGCGCCGGAGCCGAGCGTGGTGATCAGAATGATCTGCGCGGGGCCCGCCCAGACGAACAGCGTCGAGCAGAGCGCCCAGAGCAGGCTGAAATGGGTGTCATGGGCGAGCGCGCCGATGCCGAGATAGGTCGCGAACAGGACGAGCGTGAGGATCGTCTGCGTGATCGAACGCAGTCCCCACGCAAACGCGCGCCAGGAACTTTGCCATTGAGGGGAATCGAGCGGAGGAAGCGCCACGGGAGTCTTTGGCCGGATTGCGGAATCGTGCCCGCATAACGGGCAATGCCGTGGCTGGCGTCAAGGAAGCGCGCGGCGGGGCTGGCATGCGCGCGCGGGCAGACGCGCCTACCCGCTCACACCCCGGTTCTTCAGCACGAAGCAGGCACCGCCGGCCTTGCGGATACGGTTGCACAGATCGTCCGCCTCACTCCTCGTGTCCGCGCCGATGCGCACCTGGTAGAAGGCGCGCGTACCGCGGCTGCGCATCACCGAGCTTAGCAAGCTCGGATCGCGGTCGCCGATCACGGTGTTCAGCCGCGTGACGGCGCGGGAATACATCGCCAGCGCCCTGTTGCGGTCGAAGCCGGCAGCGAGCTGTACGCCCCAGACCTTTGCGGCAGCGAGCTCGACATGCTGTTCGAGCTCGGCGACAAAGGCATTCGGCGCGCGCTTCAGAAGCGCCATGAGATCGCGGCAGCTCGTCGGCGGCGAACTCGGCGGTCCCTTGCCGGTCGCTCCCGCCTTGGCCCACGCGTCAACGCTCGTGCCGGTGATGGCATAGACGTAGTTGCGGGTCTGCTCCGGCATGCCGCCGGTGCCGGCGAGCCATTCCTGCACCCGGCGCGGCCCGGCGTTATAGGCGGCTGCGGCCAAGCCGAGATTGCCGAACTGGTTGCGCAGCTCGTTCAAAAATTCGGCCGACTTCGGCAGCGCCTGCACCGGGTTGAAGGGATTGAGCAGCCCGCGCTCGCTGGCAGTGCCCGGCATGAACTGCGCGATCCCCTGCGCATGCTCGCCGCTGCGCGTCATGGGCCCCACGGCATCGGCCTGGAATCGGCTTTCCTGCCAGATCACGCGGGCGAAGAATTCCAGCGGCAGATTGGCATCCCGTGCGGCCGCCTCGACGATCAGGCAGATCGATTCCCGCGTATCGCTCTCGCGCGCAGCGACCGGATTCGCCGGTGGCATCGCAAGCTCCTCGACGCTGGGGACAGCAATATTGGTCTTCGCGGGCGAGCTGTCCCACGCCGCCACCCGTGTCGCCGAGACGAGCAGTGCGGCGACGATGAGTGATGCAGTTCGCGTCAGCCGTGCCCAAGCATCGCTGTGGCGTGCTCCGGCGCGGCATGCAACAAGATGATCTGCCATGTTGTGGCATCGTGCCATGGTTCGACGAGTTGCCAATATATGCTGTTTGACCCGCTTCTCCCAATGCGTTGCCCTGCCCCAGGGATCCGCGCGATCCTTGTCCTCCTAGCCCTCGCCCTGTCCGCCGCGCCGGCCATGGCGCAAGTCAACTGGCGGATGACCACGGAATATCCGCAAAGCAACATTTCCGGGATCGGGCTCACCAGTTTCGCCGATCGTGTCGCGGCGCGCACAAACGGTTTCGTGACCGTAGCTAGCGCTTTCGACAACGAGCTCAAGATCAACTCGGGCGAAATGCCGCGCGCCGCGCTGGATGGTCGCATCGCCGGCGGCGACGCCTTCGCGGGCGCGCTTTCGGGCCTCGACCCGGTGCTCGGATTGTCCACCCTGCCCTTTCTGGTGCAGTCCGTCGACCTCGCCCGCGCCACCAATCTGCGGGCGCGCCCGCTCTACGAGAAGGCGCTCGCGGCGCGCGGCCTGAAGCTGCTCTATGTCACGATCTGGCCGGCCACGGGCCTCTGGTCGGACCATGTGCTGGAAGGCGCCGACGCCCTGCCGAAACTGAATTTGCGGGCCTACGACGCCAACTCCGGCGAGGTCATGCGCGCGGCCGGCGCGAATGCACAGTTCCTGCCGATGGACGCGGCGCTCGCTGGCCTCAGGGAGCACCGGCTGAATGCGTTCCTCACCTCCGGCGACGGCGGTGCGGGACGCAAGCTCTGGGACTTCCTGCCCTACTTCACAGCGATCAACTACGCGATGCCGGTCTCGATCGCCTTCGTCCGCAGCGACACATTTGCCGAACTGTCCGAGCCCATGCAGCGCGAGGTGCTGGCCGCGGCGGCCGAGACCGAGCAAAGCCAATTCGCGCTATTGACCCATCGCACCATCGAAAACTATGCGCGCATGCGCGACAACGGCGTCCGCATCGCCGAGCCGGCGCCGGCATCCCTCGTCGCCGCGCTCCGGAAAGCGGCAACGCCTGCTATCGCCACCTGGGAGACGCAGGCAGGCGCCGATGCCACGGCGATCGTCGAATGGGCGAGACAGCAATAGAGCGAGCCGTGGCGGCCGCCGGCATGCGACTGCGGTGCTGTCTTGAAACGTCCGCCAGTCCCGCCCTTCACTCGCTTCGGTCCTATGCCGGCTTTTCTGCACTGATTGCGCGGTCCAGGGCATCGATCAGCGTTTGAAGCTCGAGGAATTTGTTCCGTGCTCGCTCGGCATTGTCTCTATCAAAGGGAGCGGCCAGCACCTTCGCATGCGTGTCTCTGTCCTCGATCATGCGATCGCGGGCCTTCTTCAATATGTCCAGTCGCTCGTTCATCTGTGCCTCTCCGCCAATATCTGCTCGACCACGATCAGGGCCTCAGTCGAAACCAGCCGGAAGCTCGCCCTTTCGGAAGAACACCGTAGGCTCATCGTCATAGTCGCCCATTTCGGGATCGCCGCTGGACGAGAACGCGACGACGCCGAGTTTGCTCAAGGCCAATCTCTCCGCCGTGCGCAGCGCGCCGCTTTCCGACTTGCAGACGATGGGAGAGTCGGCCTTCAGATTTCCACCCTTGCCGGCGTTGAACGCCTGCACCACGTAGGTTGTTTCGCGGACCATGACGGCACCTCTGACCTGTTGACACACGGAGTTGACGTCAACGACCGCGACAACCGCGCTCAGCCGCGCATCGCTTCGATGAGCGCGGAAATCCTGATCGTTGCAAAGCTTGAGAAGGTGTCCGACACGGCATATGGCAGGATGATCTGATCATTGTGCCTCATCGCACCGCAGGTATAGACGACGTTGGGGACATACCCTTCGCGTTCGGACGGCTCAGGCCGCAGCAGCGGCTCGGCCGAGCGAGCCAGCACCCTGGACGGGTCGCGCTTGTCGAGCAGAGCCGCTCCGATCGAGTATTTCCGGATCGGGCCGACACCATGCGTCAGCAGCAGCCAACCTTCGTCAAGTTCGATGGGTGCCCCGCAATTGCCGATCTGGACGAACTCCCAGGGAAATTGCGGTTTCAAAAGCACCCGGCCGCCCTCCCATGTGTAGAGGTCGTCCGAATAGACCAGATACAGGTTCTCATTGTCCTGTCGCGCGATCATGGCATAGCGGCCGTCGATCTTGCGTGGGAACAGCGCCATGCCCTTGTTGTGGGCTGCAGCCCCCCGCAAAGGCGTTAGTCGAAACGACATGAAGTCGCTGGTCTCGATCAATTCAGACCGGATCGCCCGTCCGCTATAGGCCGTATAGGTCGCGTAGTAGATCGCCCGATCACCGTCGTTGAATTTGACGAAGCGCGCATCCTCGATGCCGTTAGATTGGGATTCGGTCACGGGAAAGATGACCCGCTCGCTGAGGTCTTCCTCGGGCCTGAACACCAGTTCCACGCGGTCGCCGTCCGATCCGGATACGCGATGGCTGATCCGGGGGACCGAGGCAAGGCGCGCCGTCGGATCGACGGCCAGGCTTCCGTCAGCCGCAATCGTTCCGGTTCGAAACGTCAGTGACGACACATGCCCCTCGCCGATGGCCCGGAGGCTGACGATGAATCGCGAACCTCCGTTCGGTGCTCCCGATTGATCGGGGTGCGGGACGATGCTGGGGTTGAACAAGGCAGAGGCTTCGAACGAATACTCACTGAGAAAATAGGCACCAATCAGCTGGCGCTGCGTCTTCGAGAAGACGCCATGCGTGGCGAAAGCGTCCTCCATTTCATCCGCTCGGGTCTCGAACCGCTCCAGGAGGTTACGATGTCGCCCCTGGAAATTGTCGAGCACATCCGCAAGCTGAACTGCAACGGCCTCCGAACTGAGCGCAAGAACCCGGTCGACGATATGATTTGCACGCATCTTGTCGGTCGGGTTCAGGTCGCGGGGTTCGGTTGCCGGCTTGAAGGGCCGCACGATGACCCGCGCTGGATCGGGGCGCAGATTAAGCCCCTGCCGGTTCAGGAAAGAAGCTTGTGACACGGTATCCTCGGCGTGCTGAATGAAAAGATGAAGTTCAGGCGCTCACGGCGCGCAAAGCTGTGGGCCTCGTCAAGCTCGGGTTGACGCGCGCAAGCTGGCGCATCTCAGCAAGCCCGAGGAGATAGCAAACAACGGACTCGCCCCCGCGGTTTTCGTTGGCGCGATCAGCGTGCAAACCATCCCGGCAACTGCCGGTGAGCGGATCGACCAGCGCCACTGAGAGATCGTTGCTGCCCAGGAACCAGGCGAAGGCCCGAGTTGCCATGGCTTTCCATTCGGCATCGCCGTCGGCACGCCACGCAGCGAGGCAGGCGGCGATCGTCGCCGTTGCCTCCACGGGCTGCTGATCAAACGCACGGGGACGTTGCCGCCGCTCGCCGAAGCCGGCGGTGCCGACCGGCCGGAAATGCCCTGCCGCGGTCGTCTGCTGCGTCATGAGCCAGCGCAGAGACCTCAATCCGGCATCGAGATATTGGGGCGCCTGCGTCGCCATGCCTGTGAGGATCAACGCCTGCGGCAGCCGCGCGTTGTCGTAGGCCAACCCTTCCTCAAACCACACCCAGTCCGACGTCTCGACCGACGCCAGACACGCCATCAACCTGCCGGCAAGGGAATGCCGGACGTCCCTGGCGTGGAGATCGTTCGGAGCCACAGCGCAATAAGCGTCCAAGCCCAGCAGCATGAATGCCCATGCGCGGGGCGAACGAAAGCTCGCCGCGATCGACAATGCCTGGGCGAACAAGGCAGCGGCCCACAGGCGCCGGGCCGGGCTCGCGTCTCTGCGTGCAGCCTCGCCCAAAGCCCATAGCGTCCGCCCGTGACTGTCTTCTGACCCTCTGTCCTCAAGCCAGGTTCGATTGAACCCCATGAAGTTGCGAAATTGCCCGGTGTCGGGATTCCAGGCGTGCTGCACGAATGCCGCAAACCGGCTCGTTAGGATTTCGGACAGCGGCTGTTCGCCTGGACCATTGAGGGCGCAGGCCAGCAGCAGCGCTCGGGCATTGTCGTCGACGCAATAGCCGTGCGCGCGATCCGGCACCGAATGGACCGCATGCTGGAACAGGCCGACATCATCGCACATCGACAGGAAATGGCCGATCTGCATATCGGGCGATGCGGGGCTACGTGGCTCCGGCACATTGATGTCCGGGCACGCGAAGAGTTTAAGCCGATGGCCTTGCCGTACATTCTCGAAGACGGACACGTAGCGCTCGGCCACCCGTTCCCATGTCATCATCCGGCTCGCCGCATAGGCGCGCCGCGACATCGCCTTCCGGCGGGCGTCGTCGGTCAGCAGGCCTGCGATCTCGTTGCCGATCGCCGCGGCGTCGCTGAAAGGCACCAGCACTCCGCACCCGTCGGCAAGCAGCTCGCGGGCGTGCCAGTAAGGCGTCGAGACGACTGGCTTCCCCAGTCCGAAGCTGTAGGCCAGGGTTCCCGACGTCATCTGGGCTTCGTTGAGATAGGGCGTGACATAGACGTCGCACATCGAGATGAATTCGAGCAGCGTGGCGAGATCGGCGAACCGGTCGAAGAACACCACGTGGTCATCAATTCCGAGTTCGCGCACCCGCGCCATCAGGCTCTCGCGATAGGCCTCGCCCTGGTTTCGGACCAGGTTGGGGTGCGTTGCGCCAAGCACGACATACACCGCATTCGCGCAGCGCTTCAGAATCGACGGCATGGCGTCGATCATGATTTCGATGCCCTTGTTCGGTGACAACAGGCCGAATGTCAGGATGACCGATTTTTGCTCAAATCCAAGCTTGGCCTTCGCTGCATCGGGCTCGACGAAGGCGACATCCGGAATGCCGTGGGCGATGACCTCGATCTTGTCATCGGCCACCCGGTAGACGTCGCGCAGCAGTTCGCGGCCCTTATTGGCCATCACCACGACCTTCGACGACGCCTCGACGATGCGCTCCATGACCGTCCGCTGCGCAGGTGTCGGATCGGCGAGCACGGTATGGAACGTCGTCACCACCGGCATGGCAAGGCGGGACAACAGCACGAGGATATGGGCCCCGGCCTCACCACCGAAAATCCCGAACTCGTGCTGCAAACACACCGCATCGAACCGGCCGGCATTGAGGAAATCCGCGGCCCGCATGTAGTCTTCGATATTGCCGTCCTTGATCTGGAACGCGACCGCCGGAGGATAATCATAGGCTTGACCGCGATCGGTCATTGCCACGATGCTGGTCTCCAGATCCTGGCGCGAAATCGATATCGCGTTCTTCAGGTCGGTCGTATAGGTCGCAATTCCGCATCGTCGAGGCAGCGAGTTGCCGATCACGGCGATACGGCGGAGCGGCGTCATGTCGGCACCTCTATGATTTCGCTTGATGTCGGAGCGTGCACGGCGGGCGGACGCGCCGGCGAATCCTGTCGTCCGTCACCTCTGCCACGCGCTGCTTGATTGCAAACCTCAACAGCCGCGACAGATATTCTTCAGCTTCGCTGCGGTTCTGGCCTCTTCCGCAATGAAGGGGTCCTTGTAGGCAGCCCGCGCTGCGTCTTGTTCGGCGGCAGTGGGTTGCTTCGGTTTCGGCGGAAACGCAGCGTCGTAGCATGCGAGCCGTCCGCTCGTGCTCTCGATTGCGCGGCAGTCCGGCTCTTTCTCTTTCGCGACCGCGCTTTGCACGAATGTGCCAAGCGCCAATGCGACAATAAGCATTTTCATACGGGTATCGTTCCTCGCGGAGGATCCGGGCGCGCCGTTTGACGCCCCTGCGCTCCTCATGCCTCGAACTGGTCGAACTCGTCAGACAGCAGAACCCGGCCCTGCGGCGTGCATATCCGCACGTCGACATAGCCTTCCTGCAACAGCTCCCTCGCCTTCTTCAGAGCGGCGGCCGTCGTGGTGCGGGCCAGGCTGACGTAGCCGCTTTGATCGCGTCCGCTCACCAGATATTGGAGCGGCGTCCTATCCATGCAGAAAAGCCGCAGCGGCCACCAGGAGCAACAGAAAAAGCGGGACGATCACCGGCGGCACGATCCAGTCGGCCAGATTAAAGCGAGGCATGGGCGCTCCTCCTCGTTCGGCGGGAGCGCTAGTGACCCTCAGTCACCGATGGATGCCATGGGAAGGGCGGTGATCGCAGGACTTTACGCTTATGCCCTGCCAATAGCGAGCTTTAAAACGTCGCGCGACGCGGCGGCGTTGCCTTGAGCAGCCGCGTCGTTTAGGTCAAACAACGGCGGTATCAACACGGGCACGACTGGCATGGCTACAATCTTCTTCGATCTCGATGGCACGCTGACCAACCCGAAGCCCGGGATCACCCGCTCGATCCAATACGCGCTGGAGCGGCTCGACCTTGCCGTGCCGAGCGAGGACGAGCTGACCTGGTGCATCGGGCCGCCCCTGCACGCCAGCCTGAAGAAGCTCACCGGAAGCGACGAGCTCGCCGACCGCGCGCTACTGCTTTATCGCGAGCGATTTGCCGATATCGGCCTGTTCGAGAATGAGGCCTATGCCGGCATCATCGACACGCTGACGACGATCGCCGCAACCAGCCAGCGCATGTTCGTCGCCACCAGCAAGCCCGCGGTCTACGCCATCCGCATCGTCGATCATTTCGGCCTGAAGCCGTATTTCGAGCGCGTGTTCGGCTCCGAGCTCGACGGCACGCGTGTCGACAAGCGCGACCTGCTGCGCTACGCGCTCGTCGAAGCGAAGGTCGATCCCGTCAGCGCCATCATGATCGGCGACCGCAGCCACGACGTGGTCGGCGCCCGCACCAACGGCATGACCGCGATCGGCGTGCTCTATGGCTATGGCAGCGAGGCCGAGCTGCGGGATGCCGGCGCGCATCACATCTGCGCCGCGCATCCCGAACTGCTCGGCCACTGCGCAGCCTAGGCGCTGACGGTCTCGACCGCCGCCAGCATGCCGGTCTTCGAATGGCAGTTCAGATATTCGAAGAACTGCTCGTCCGCGGCCGCCACCGTGACCTCGTGATAGAGCCGCAGCTTTGCCGACGGCCCGAGCGTCGACAGGTATTTCATCGCCGCGCCGAATATCTTGACGTGGGTCGGATGCGATTCCGCCCAGCGCTCAAGTGCGGCGAGGCTCTTCCACCAGCTCTGGCCGTAGGACTTTTCGCTCACGCTGCCGTCGGCGGAGAGCACCTGCATGTAGCGGTTGGCGTAGCATCCGATGGCTAGCCCGTCGTCGCGCAGAAAATCCATGCCCTCGCGCAGCACCGGCTCGACGTCGTCGAGGTAGAGCTTTCGTTCCGATGCCTCCGTATCGCTCCAGTCCTGCCCGGAGCGGATCAGGCAGAGATTGTCGTGCGCCTTCACCCGCAGCCGCGCGCCGTCGCGGATCAATTCCGGCGCGCCGCCCGGCGTCATCGGATCGGTCTGCGACAGCGGAATGCGATCGCGCATGCCGCCCCAATAGGCGTGCTCCTGCACCTCGCCGCTCATGCCGTCGGCGATTGCGGCCACGCCCTCGGGCCGGTCGAGCGAGGAAAACAGCGTCTCGTGCCGGGCGACCGTGGGACGCAGCACCTCAATGAAGGTGCCGATGCCCTCGCGCGCCTTCACAGTCCACGCCTCGCGTGCCGGCGCGAACCATGCGTCGAAGCGCGCGATGTCGTCCCAATAGGCAACCGACACGACGGTCTCATAACCGGCGCGGTCGAGGTAGCGGGCGCGGTCCCAATGCGACGGCCCGCCGTCAGCAGCAAACCGCGCCGCGATCTCGGCGAGCGCCGCCGTCGCAGCCGCCGGCGCCGCGCCGCGATACTGCACACCGAAATAGGCCATCACGACGCGGCTCACGGCGGGCTTGTAGCGCGCCACGAACGACGGATATGGCGGCTGGTAATCGTCCGGCACGCGCTTGTGGCGCGTGCGCTGGGTCTCGAGATGCAGAGGAATTGCGGATTCCATGATCGTACCCTCCCCTTGATCCCGGCGATCAGCTCGCCGCCGCCGCGATGTCCGTGGGCTCAATGGTGTCGACCGGCAGCGCGAACTGCTCGACGCGCTGGTATCGCTTCTTGTTGAGCAGGAGCCGCGTCACGTCGGGCCGCGAATAATGCCCGGCGGGATCGGCAGCGTTCTTGGCAACACCGATGGCGCCGAGATCGATCTCGGCAATCAGCAGCCCCTCCTGGTCCGGCGCCAGCTTGTCGCCGATCTGGCTGCCGTCGGGACCGTAGATCGCGGCGAATCCGCCGCCCACATGCAGCAACGCATTCTTGTCCGGTCGGTCGCAGAGCTCGTCGATCATGGCCTGCGAGACCGTCGCGCATGGCGCGAGCACGAAGCAGGAGCCCTCCACCGCATAGACGCGCGAGGCGGCATTGTTGACCTCGGCGCCGAGCGCCGGCGCGAAGGGATCGTAGAGCGAGAAGCTCGGCCAGGCCGCGACATGCACCTGCTCGTTCTGGGCGTACATCGCGTATTTCGACAGTGGCTGGAGATGCTCCCAGCAGCACAGTGCGCCGATGCGGCCGATGTCCGATCTTGCGTGCACGGCGAGATCGCTGCCGTCACCCTCGCCATAGACCGTGCGCTCGGCATGGGTCGGCCGCAGCTTGCGGCGCTTTGCGATGGTCTCGCCGTCGGGCCCGATCAGCCATTGCGCCAGATAGAGACTGCCGCCGTCGCGCTCGGACAGGCCGAGCACGGCGGTGAGCTTTGCCTTGCGTACGGCGTCGCACAGCCGCTCGGCCTGCGGACTGTCATAGGACAGCGAGTTGTCGAAGTAGCGCTGCACGAAGCCGCGGCCGATCGCCCAGGCCGGCGAGTCCATCCAGATATGCCAGGGGTAGCCGGGGATGAAGGCCTCGGGAAAGGCGATCAGCTTGGCGCCCTTCTCGGCGGCGTCCCTGATCAGCGCGATCGACTTGTCGATCGAGGCGTCGAGATCCAGCCAGGCGGGCGCCGCCTGCACCACCGCGACCTTGTATTTCGGATGTTCGATGCCCATTGCCGCCTCCATTGCCGGTTGATCGGAAGCCACGTCCGATGCAGTCTATTTGGCCAAGCCACCCGGCCGGGCGCTCGACCGCAGTGGAACAAAAACTCGACTGGCCGGGATCGCCGACGGGTACGGGACTTGCCTTCGGTCTGGCTGGATCTGCGCCAACATGCGGTTTGCAGGATGTGAAAGGGAGGCTGTCCAGATGCCAATCCAGTTCACGACAGACGGCAGCCCCGGCTACCGCCGGCTGGCGCTGTGGCAGGACATCGTCTGCGACGTTTTCGTCGGGCTCGACTGCAAGTCCGACCTCGGCAGCGCCTTTCGCGGCTCGGTCACACAGGCCCCGCTCGGCAGGGCCGTGTGCTCCGAGGTCTGCTCCGACCGCCAGCACGTATTCCGGACGCCGTCCCGCATCGCGCGTTCGGATCAGGATTTTGTCCTGGTTGCGCTCGGCAATCGCGGCGACGGAGGCGTGGTGCAGGACGGCCGCGAGACCGTGATCCATCCCGGCGAGTTCGCGCTCTACGACACGACGCGGCCCTATGAGCTGAAGTTCAACCACGCCTTCACGCAAACGATCTTCAAGGTGCCCCGCGAAATGCTGCAGCGCCGGCTCGGCGCCACCGAGACGCTCACCGCGATGTCGTTCGGCGCCGATGTGCCGCTCGAACGGCTCGCGTATGATTTCATCTTCAGGCTTTGCCAGAGCGCGGACCGACTTGCCCCGGACAATGCTGCGGCGCTGTCGGAGCAGGCCGTCGATCTGCTCGCGATGGCGCTGAGCGAACGGCTCGGCAAGACATCGCTGCCGTCCTCCACCCACCGCTCCGCCCTGCTCTACCGCTTGAAGGCCCATATCCGCGCTCATTTGGCGGATCCCGACCTCTCGCTGTCGGAGGCCGCGGCTGCACTCGGCATCTCGCCGCGCTATGTGAACGATCTCCTCGCCGACGAGGATACCTCGTTCCAGCGCCACGTGCTTGCCGAGCGTCTGGCCCAATGCCGGCGTGACCTCGCCTCGCCCGTGCTGGCCCATCGCCACGTCAGCGAGATCGCCTTCGCCTGGGGCTTCAACGATCTCTCACATTTCGGCCGTGTCTTCCGCGAGCATTTCGGGATGTCGCCGCGCGACTTCAGACAGAGCCAGTTGCGGCACTGACATCCAGCCAGCTATCACCTTGAGCCTTCGCTGCAGGCGAAGGCAAGGCTCGTCAATTCCAGATTGCCTTGTCCGGCTGCGCGCATCAGGCTGGCGTGCATGAGGACTCACGCCACCATAAGCGGATCGGAGCTGTTGCTGGGTGTGATCGCGATCAGGCTCGCGGTGCTGGTCCTGGTGGGCTGGGGCCTGACGCTGCTGCCGCGGCAGGCGCGTGACGGCGAAGCTGCCTGCTTCCCCTCGCCCGCAACCAGGGTCGAGGCTCAGTCATCGGTGAAGACGCCAGGCGCGCGCGTTGCCGATGCAGCATTCGATGACATGCGTCTGCACGACTAGGCCATTCCCGAGCAAGGCCGGTATGTGAGCGCGTGATAGGACGCGGCCCGCGCTTGCATTACCATCGCACCCCAAGGCCGCACCGATCAACCAGCGGCCAGCCGAGGAGCATATCGATGGAATACCGACGCTTGGGCCGATCCGGCCTCATGGTGCCCGCTTTGAGCCTGGGAACGGGCACCTTCGGCGGCGTCGGCCGCCTTGCTGCATGGGGCACGACGGACGCGGCCGAGGCGCGGCGCCTTCTGGATATCTGCCTCGAGGCCGGGGTGTCGATGTTCGACACCGCCAACGTCTATTCGCTCGGCGAATCCGAGCGCGTCCTCGGCGAGGCCATCAAGGGCCGCCGCGACAAGGTTCTGATCTCGACCAAGGCCACCTTCCGCTTCGGCGATGGGCCCAACGACATCGGCTCGTCACGGCAGCATCTGCTCGCGGCAATCGACGGTTCGCTGAGCCGGCTCGGCACCGATTACATCGACCTGTTCCAGCTTCACGGCTTCGACGCGTTCACCCCGCCTGAAGAGGTGCTTGCGACTCTCGACGTGCTCGTGCGCGCCGGCAAGATCCGCTACGTCGGCGTCTCCAACTTTTCGGGCTGGCACCTGATGAAGTCGCTCTCGGTTGCCGACAAGCATGGCTTCCCGCGCTACGTCGCCAACCAGACCTACTATTCCCTGATCGGGCGCGACTACGAATGGGAGCTGATGCCGCTCGGTCTCGACCAAGGGCTGGGCGCCGTGGTCTGGTCACCGCTCGGATGGGGACGCCTCACCGGAAAAATCCGCCGCGGCCAGCCGAAGCCCGAGGTCAGTCGCCTGCCCAAGACCGCCGATTTCGGCCCGCCCGTGCCCGATGAGCACGTCTATCGCGTCGTCGAGGCGATCGACGAGGTCGCCAAGGAGACGGGCAAGAGCGTCTCCCAGATCGCGCTCAACTGGCTGCTCCAGCGTCCGACGGTCTCGACGCTGATCATCGGCGCGCGCAACGAGACGCAGCTGCGCGAAAATCTCGGCGCGGTCGGCTGGACATTGACCAAGGACCAGATCGCAAAGCTCGATGCCGCGAGCAAGGTGACCTTGCCCTATCCCTACTGGCACCAGCGCACCACCTTCACCGACCGCAATCCGCCGGCGGTGTAGAGACGGCCAACTGCCCGACCGCTCGGCTCCCCGAGCCCTCGCGAAAGCGTCCCGACCCGTTTTCCTGCGCCGGAAGGCCTGCTTCCGGCGCAGGAACCGTCCGGGTCCTGCCGGGTTGCGATCCATCCTGCAATTTCCTAATCCGGGGATGAATCACGGCTCCAATCAGGCGCGCCTCCATCATGTCGTCTGCCCCGATCGAGCATGCCGACGGCCTGCCGCAGCCGCAGCGCAACCAGGCGGTGCTGACGATTGCGCTCGGCATCATCATGGCGGTCGTCGACAGCGCCATCGCCAACGTGGCGCTGCCGACGATCGCAGCCGACCTCGATGCGAGCCCGGCCTTCTCAATCTGGATCGTCAATGGCTACCAGCTCGCGATCACGATCTCGCTCTTGCCGCTGGCGTCGCTCGGCGAGATCGTCGGCTATCGCCGCGTCTATCTGGCCGGGCTCGTACTGTTCACGCTCGCATCCGCCTTCTGCGCGCTGGCGCATACGCTGCCGCTGCTGACGATCGCGCGCATCATCCAGGGTTTTGGCGCGGCCGGCATCATGAGCGTCAACGCGGCACTGGTGCGCTTCACCTACCCGCGCAGCCAGCTCGGCCGCGGCATCGGGATCAACGCGCTCGTCGTCGCCTTCTCGGCCGCGGTCGGCCCGACGCTCGCCGCGGGCATCCTGGCGGTCGGAACCTGGCCTTGGCTGTTCGCCATCAACGTCCCGCTGGGTGCGGTGACGCTGGTGCTCGGCCTGCGCAGCCTGCCGCACACAAAACCCGCCAGCCATTCCTTCGACTGGCAGAGCGCAGGGCTGTCCGCGATCACCTTCGGCGTCGGCATCGCGGCCGTCGACAGCGTCGGTCATGGCGAGGCCGCCGTCACCTGTCTCGTTCAATTCGCCATCGCCATCGTCGCGGGTGCGCTGCTGATCTACCGCGAAACCCACATGACCTCGCCGCTGCTGCCGGTCGACCTGTTGCGCATCCCGGTGTTCGCGCTGTCGATTGCGACCTCGATCGCCTCGTTCTGCGGACAGATGCTGGCCTTCGTCGCGATCCCCTTCTACCTCCAGAGCCGCTTCGGTTATTCGGCGGTGCATATGGGGCTCCTGATCACGCCATGGCCGATCGCGGTGGCGTTCGCAGCCCCGCTCGCCGGCCGCCTGGTCGAGCATTATCCGGCCGGCCTGCTCGGCGGCATCGGGCTGACGCTGTTTGCCTGCGGCCTCGGCGCACTCGCCTTCCTGCCTGCAAGCCCGACGCCGCTCGACGTGATCTGGCGGATGGCGCTGGCGGGGGCCGGCTTCGGCCTATTCCAGACCCCCAACAACCGCACCATGATCGCGGCCGCCCCGCGCGAGCGCGCCGGCGGCGCCAGCGGCATGCTGGGCACGGCGCGCCTGCTCGGCCAGACCACCGGCGCGGCGCTGGTGGCGCTGTTGCTCGGCCGCTATCCGACCGAGGGAACCAGGATCGCGCTCCTTGTCGGCGTTGGATTTGCGCTGTGCGGTGCAGTGCTGAGCATGCTGCGGCTCTCTCCCGCGGGCGCGCGCGGCGCCGAGCACGTCCGGGTACAGGACGACCAGCGCCTGCGCGGCGAATAGCTCACGTCCAGGTTCTGCTGCTCTCGCGCGCAACTTGTGCGTGGCTTAACTATCTGAACCAATGACGTATTGCCCTCCCGCTCCGGTTGCGCTTCATTGACGCGGGGAATAAGGGGCATTTCATGCGTTCATTTGGAATTGTGGCGCTCAGCGTCATGCTGGGCGGCTGCGCGTCTGTCACGCGTGGTACGACCGAAAACATCAGCATCTCATCGACACCGTCGGGCGTGGAAGCCGTCGTCAGCGGAATGGAAGTTCCGACCACCTGCACGACGCCGTGCTCCGTGGTCGTCAAGCGGAACGCCGACATTTCGATCACCTTCCAGAAGGAAGGCTATGAACCGCAGATCGTGCCGCTCAGCCGGGACATACCGACCTCCGGGGCCGCCGGCTTCGCGGGAAATCTTTTGCTCGGCGGTGTCGTCGGCACGGGCGTCGATGCTGCCACCGGGGCGGCAACCGATCACAAGCCGAATCCTGTCATCGTGACCATGCAGCCGTCAGCTCCTGCCCGCGCACGGCCACCCGCGCCGAAGAAGCCGCGGTCGCCGGCGGCGCCTGCGCCCGACACCGGCACCTAGCGCCTCGCAACTGCCACGCAAACAAAAAGGCCGGCTTTTCAGCCGGCCTTTTCAATTCATATCGCTCGCAATCAAGCCTTGACCAGCGGGCCCTTCGAGGTCGGCCCCTTCGAGCCGCCGGAGCCACCACCGCCCGGCTTGGACTTGCCCGGCGGACGCTTGCGGGCGCCAGGCAGCTTCTCCTGCTTCGGCGTGATCGGACCGTCGAGGAACTCGAACCCTATCTTGTCCTTGGTCTCGTCGGCCTCGTCCTTGACCAGGACGACGCGAACGTGGCCGCCACCCTTGAGCTTGCCGAACAGCACCTCGTCGGCCAGCGGCTTCTTGATGTGCTCCTGGATGACGCGGGCCATGGGCCGTGCGCCCATCTGCTCGTCGTACCCATGCTGGACCAGCCACGTCTTGGCGGGCTCGGACAGTTCGATGGTAACGTCGCGATCGCCGAGCTGCGCTTCGAGCTGAAGCACGAACTTCTCCACGACCGTACCGATCACCTCGACGCTGAGATGGCCGAACGAGACGATGGCATCGAGACGGTTGCGGAATTCCGGCGCGAACTGCCGGTTGATCGCCTCGTGGTCGTCGCCTTCCCGCTTCGAGCGGGTGAAGCCGAACGCCTGCTTGGCGAGATCCGAAGCACCCGCATTCGTGGTCATGATCAGGATCACGTTGCGGAAGTTGACCTGCTTGCCGTTATGGTCGGTGAGCCGGCCGTGATCCATGATCTGGAGCAGCACGTTGTAGAGGTCGGGATGCGCCTTCTCGATTTCGTCGAGCAGAACCACGCAATGCGGATGCTGATCGACGCCGTCGGTGAGCAGGCCGCCCTGGTCGAAGCCGACATAGCCGGGAGGCGCGCCGATCAGGCGCGACACGGTGTGCCGCTCCATGTATTCGGACATGTCGAAGCGCAACAACTCGACGCCGAGCGACGCCGCCAGCTGCTTTGCGACTTCGGTCTTGCCGACGCCGGTCGGTCCCGAGAACAGATAGCAGCCGATCGGCTTCTCCGGCTCGCGCAAACCGGCACGCGCCAGCTTGATCGAAGCGGCGAGCGACTCGATCGCCTTGTCCTGACCGAACACTGTGCGCTTCAGGGTCTGCTCGAGATGCTTGAGCACCTCGGCATCGTCCTTCGACACGCTCTTCGGCGGGATCCGCGCCATCGACGCGATCGTGGTCTCGATCTCCTTGATGCCGATGGTCTTCTTGCGCTTGTTCTCGGCCACCAGCATCTGCGCCGCACCTGACTCGTCGATCACGTCGATCGCCTTGTCGGGCAGCTTGCGGTCATGGATGTAGCGCGAGGAGAGCTGCACCGCGGCCTCAATTGCCTCATTGGTGTACTTCAGCCGATGGTAGTCCTCGAAGTACGGCTTGAGACCCTTGAGGATCGCGATCGCATCCTCGACCGTCGGCTCGTTGATGTCGATCTTCTGGAAGCGCCGCACCAGCGCGCGGTCCTTCTCGAAGTGCTGGCGGTATTCCTTGTAGGTGGTCGAGCCCATGCAGCGGATCGTGCCCGAGGCAAGCGCCGGCTTGAGCAGGTTCGACGCATCCATCGCCCCGCCCGACGTCGCGCCCGCACCGATCACGGTGTGGATCTCGTCGATGAACAGGATGGCGTTGGGATGCGCTTCGAGCTCCTTCAGCACCTGCTTCAGGCGCTCCTCGAAGTCGCCGCGATAGCGCGTGCCCGCGAGCAGCGTGCCCATGTCGAGCGAGAACACGGTCGCAGCCGCAAGAACCTCCGGCACCTCGCTGTCGACGATGCGCTTGGCGAGGCCCTCCGCGATCGCGGTCTTGCCGACACCGGCCTCGCCCACGAACAGCGGATTGTTCTTCTGCCGGCGGCACAGCACCTGGATCGCTCGGTTGATCTCGGAATTGCGTCCGATCACCGGATCGATCTTGCCGTCGCGCGCCTTCTTGTTGAGGTTGACGCAATAGGTCTCGAGCGCTTCGCCCTTCTTCTTGGCGTCCTCGGTACCCTTTGCCTCGGTCTCTTCGTCGACGCCGCGCACCGGCCGCGCCTCGGAGACGCCCGGCCGCTTGGCGATGCCGTGGCTGATGTAGTTGACGGCATCATAGCGCGTCATATCCTGCTCCTGCAGGAAGTACGCGGCATGGCTCTCGCGTTCGGCGAAGATCGCGATCAGCACGTTGGCGCCGGTCACCTCTTCGCGACCGGACGACTGCACATGGATTACCGCGCGCTGGATCACGCGCTGGAAACCGGCGGTCGGCTTGGCGTCGTCGGCGCCATCCGTCACCAGATTCTCGAATTCGGTTTCAAGGTAATTGACGAGGCTCGTGCGGAGCTTGTCGAGATCGACGCTACAGGCGCGCATGACGGCGGCTGCATCGGAGTCGTCGATCAGGGAGAGCAAGAGATGCTCGAGCGTCGCGTATTGGTGATGACGCTCGTTTGCGATCGCCAGCGCACGATGCAGGGATTGTTCAAGGCTTTGGGAAAAAGTCGGCATTCGCGTCCTCTATGGCCCCCACCATCATGATCGCCATCGCCCGGTCAGGCAACAACAACCTTTGTCACATATAGTTATACAAGACCGCGGCGAAAGACCGGTTCCGCGACTCAAATGGGCATTACGCGCCCACGGCATGCTCGATGCAAAACCCGTTCCGATTTGGGCAGAACTACCCATTTGGGCAGGATTGACGCCGCTGATTTTCGCGGGATCACGCAGCAGGATGTGCTGCCGTCACATACCGCGCGACCAGAACCGATCTAAATAACTCTGGATGTGAACGCGCAGTTACTTCTTTTCCATCACGCATTGCAGCGGATGCTGGTGCTTGCGGGCGAAGTCCATCACCTGCGTCACCTTGGTCTCGGCGATCTCGTAGGTGAATACGCCGCACTCGCCGATGCCGTGATGATGGACATGCAGCATGATCTTGGTCGCGGCCTCGATGTCCTTCTGGAAGAACTTCTCCAGCACATGGACGACGAATTCCATCGGCGTGTAGTCGTCGTTCAGGATCAGCACACGATACAGGTTCGGCCGTTTGGTCTTCGGCTTGACCTTGGTGATGACAGACGTATTCGGCCCCGTCGGTCCGCCCGAACGGTTCTCGTCATTGCTCATACGAGGAGCGTGGGCAGCGGCTTGCGCGGACAGGTCTAGTCTGAAAGTCAGGTGCGGCATGGCTCAGGCGTTCAAATTCCCCACGGAAGCGAGTGACGGTCAGCCGCGCGGCCCCGCCCTTCGGAGCTTTGCACGGGCGCGCCGCCTTGTTGGATCACCGCTTCCAACCGGTCCGGTCAAGCCCGGCTCGATTGTAGGGAATATGGGCCCGCCCCCGGCTCGCCGCAAGCGTGCAACGGTCTGGCCAATATGGTCGAGGCAGTCCCGATTCCCGGTCCGGCGATCCTGACCAAGGTTAGTCAATCCGGACCGATTTGACAAAAGTTTCGGCCGGCACCGTTTAGAACATCTTGACTAGGAATCCGGCCGTTAAGCGGCAGCGGCGGTTTCGCGGGATACCTCCGGTTTTCTACGGTCCAATCGAGCTGCCGTTCAATCGCGTGGCCCCTGGTGCGCATGCGCGTCGCCATGCTGCTCGACAACGCCGGCTCGATGGCCCAGGACGGCAAGATGTCGGCGATGCCGACGGCCGCGAAGAACCTGGTCGATCAGCTCAGTGGCCTCGTGCTCCTCGCCGGCGGTCTCGATGCGCAGAATCGCTGGTGGTACAGCAATGCCTCGCAGATCGACACGCGGCGGAAGAAGCAGCGCGACGACGCCAAGGCGAGCGGCATCGACACGTTCTGTCCGGTGAGGTCGGCGAGTCAGACCGTGTGGGGTTGACGTCGGTACGTCGCTGTCGAAGCTGCGCGTGGCGCGCTGAACCGGATCTCTGTCGCGACAACAAAAAAGCCCGGCTGAACCAGCCGGGCTTTTCGATTCCAGGAGTTCCAGAGGACGTTAGTTGGCAGCCGGGGTGAACTTCGAAACGATGGTCTCGACCGGCTTGAACGCCTGCTTGGCGAGGTCGCTGTAAAGGCCGGCGATCTTCTGCGATTCCGCAACGAAGGTCTCGTAGCTGGAACGGGCGAAGTCGGTCTGCGCTTCCACGGCCTTGTCCAGCGACTTCACGCCGGAAAGCTTCTCGACGAAGGACTTGGTGTCTTCAAACGACTTCTTGGTGTAGTCGCCATACGCGCTGGCGATCGCCTGGAGGCCATGCTGCATCGAGGTCGCGGAAGCAACGCACTGCTCGAACTGCTCTTTCCCGTAGCTCTGAAAGTCTTCAACCTTGAACATTTCGGAATCCTTTTTCCCTGGCTTTGGTCCGGAAGCCCCGGCTCCCTGACTCCGCCCAAAAATAGTGCAACGCACAAAAAAGTCAAGAATCTTGTGCGACGCACAAAATTAGATGCAAATCGCTGAGATTCCCGGGGTTTCCCGCAATGGTTCCTTAAGCTTTTGGAAACCGCGGACCCCTACCCTGATTCCCTGGACGTGTTCAGCTTCCGCGAACGGTCAAAAGCCGTTCGAGAACATCACCTTAGCCAGAACAGCGGCTCAGGCCCAACGTTTCCCGCAGCGAACACCAGCGGAGAGACAGCCTGAGCAGGTAATGATCCCGGGTCGAGTGGGCACAATTTCGCCTCACGGGCCGGTGATCAAGTCAGAAACGGGGACGGGGTTTCATGCTTCGTAAAAACTTGTCTTCCTCGCGCTTGGCGCGGGTTGGCGTTTTCGGGCTTCTTACGGTCACCGCCGTAGTCATCTTCACCGATGCTGCCGAGGCACGGCGTCACCGGCGCAATTACGCGCACCACCGGGTGCAGCGCGATGTGTCCGACAGCTCCAGCCCGAAATTCGCATCGATCATCGTCGACGGCAATTCCGGCTCCGTGCTCCAGGCAACGAGCCCAGACGGAATCCGCCACCCCGCCTCGCTCACCAAGATCATGACGCTCTATCTGCTGTTCGAGCGCCTCGAGTCCGGCAGGATGAAGCTCGACACCGAGATGCCGGTGTCGCAGCACGCCGCCGATCAGGATCCGACCAAGCTGAACCTCCGTGCCGGCCAGACCATCCGCGTCGAGGACGCGATCAAGGGCCTCGTCACCCGCTCCGCCAACGATGCGGCCGTCGTGATCGCGGAAGCGATCGGCGGCGACGAGGACGACTTCGCCCAGATGATGACGCGCAAGGCGCGCTCGCTCGGCATGTCCAAGACGGTCTACCGCAACGCCAACGGCCTTCCCAACGACGAGCAGGTCACGACCGCGCGCGACCAGGCCACGCTCGGCCGCGCCATCCAGGAGCGCTTCCCGCGCTACTATCGCTATTTCGCGACCTCGACGTTCAATTGGCGCGGACAGTCGATCCGCAACCATAACCACCTGCTCGGCAGCGTCGAGGGCGTGGACGGCATCAAGACCGGCTACACCCGCGCCTCCGGCTTCAACCTCGTGACCTCGATGCGTCGCGGCAACCGCCACCTGATCGGCGTGGTGCTCGGCGGCCGCAGCGGCGGCTCGCGCGACGCCACCATGCGCAACCTGCTCGCGGAGAACCTCGAGAAGGGCGCCACCACCCACACCGTCGTCGCTGTCGCCGAGCGCAACGGCGCAGATGCCAATACCGACGTCGCCGATGCATCGGAGACCCCGGCCCGCCCCGCTCCGCAGGTCCAGCAGGCCGCGGCCGCCCCTGCCCCCGAGACGGCCCCGCAACGTCTTGCCTCGCGCCTGTCGGCGCTGGCGGCCGCGACCGCCGCGATGCCGCCGGCTCAAGCCAGGCCTGACACCAGCAAGCCCGAGGTTCGGCCAACTGAATCCAGGATCGAGCCCGCGCCGCTCACCAATGGCGTGATCTCCAGCCAGCCGCTCTCCATCATCCCCGGCTCGTCCGAGCCGATGAAGCCGGTCCGGGTGAAGACTGTTCAGGTCAAGGCCGGCACCGTGAAGGTCGCCTCCGCCGCCCCGGCTCAGGTCGCACCGCAGGTCACGAGCACGATTGCGGCCCGCTCCGACGTCGCGGAGACCTCCGGCGCCGTCGTCGCCCGCGCCGATCTCATCAACAAGCCCGAGATGGCGAGCCAGCCCGAAGCGCCGAAGGCCGAGCTCGCCCGCACCGAGATGCCCCGTCAGCCGGCGGGCTTCGGCACCGGCAACGGCATCCTCGGCGTGCTGCCGGCCGCAACGGTCGCCGCGCCCACTCCGGCTGCTGCGAAGCTCGCTTCGGCCGATCCTGTGCCGCAGCCGATCCAGATGAGCGCCACCACCAAGCCGGTCGTCACCCATAGCGGCTGGATCGTCCAGGTCGGCGCACTCGAGAGCGAGAACGAAGCCCAGCAGCGCATCGACGCCGCCCGCAGCTCGGCCCGCGGCCTGCTCAGCAAGGCCGACCCGTTCACCGAGCCGGTCCTCGCCAAGGACAATCGCAAGCTTTACCGGGCCCGTTTCGCCGGGCTCGAGCGGGACCAGGCCGAAGCCGTCTGCCGCGCCCTGAAGCGCGCCGACATCTCCTGCATCACCGTCCGCAACTGATCTGTCGTACCGCTCCAATCAAAATGCCCGCGCTTTGCGCGGGCATTTTTGTTTGGGGGATCCGGCGATGCCAGTTCCGCGACAACCTCTCGTCAAGGATTTACGGTTAAAACTTTACTCAAGGGATCGACCACGCCGACAAAGGCGGGCATCGGGGCGACGGCAGACAGAGCAAGCGGAGCTTACGCGGTACGGGCGTTTGTAGCGTAGTGCCGGAGTTAGCCGTTATGCGTGCGAAGCAGAGTATCCTTGGCCTCGTTCACACGGGCAGCGAGATACGTCGAGCCCCCCTGGTCGGGATGGAGTTTCTTCATCAGGGACTTGTGAGCCCGGCTGATGTCGTCGCGCCCCGCGCCCGGCTGCAGGCCAAGGATCTGATAGGCTTCCTCCGCCGTCATTTTGCCGCTCGGCGCCGTGCGGCGCTGCCGCCCTGCCGCATCGCCCTGCGCGTTCTGACGCCAAGCGGGAAACCGGCGGTCCAGATAGCTTTCAAGTAGGGCCACGCTCTCGGCGTCGAACGCCGGAGCCATCGCCAGCAGGCCAGCGAGATCGAACTCCTGGAGATCGCGCCCGGCGTGAGGACCGGCGACGATCTGGCCGGCGAGCTGACCCGAATCGTGGTCGAGCCGCATGTCCAGGAATTGCGAGCGTACGCGCGAGGCCTGTCCGGCCGGGCGCGTTGCGCCACCGCCGAACAGCCCGCCGATATTGCCGAAGCCGGCATTGGCCAGCGGCGTCCAGCCCAGGAGCCCGGCGCCGAAAATCCCGAGCGGGATCGCCACCGCCAGCTCGCCCCGCAGGCCAGTGAACGCTGCGACCGCGAGCGCCACCACGCCGCCACCGAACTTGATGGTGCGCGCCAGCACCGCCGGATTGGCGGAGCGGAACATCTGGAGCAGCAGATAAAGCGTGATAACGGCGATGGCGCCGGCGATCAGGGTCATGGCCGGAATATAGTCGCCCTCACGGCAAAATGCATGGCGTCCGTCTCCGACGCGGGCCGCTACTTCATCTGCCCGATCAGCTTGGCCGCACCGCTCGCACTCTTGGCGAGTTTCAACAGCGCCTCGCGGCCGCCGGCGGCATAAGCCGCGGCCGCGCGCAGCAGCTCGCGAAGCTGCGCCGCCGCGCCGGGATCGAACCGGCACCAGGCCCCGCCGGTCAGCCGCGCGATCTCGCGAAAGGCCTGCTCGGCCACGACGTCGGCGCCTTCCTGAAACACGAACACGGGGACCTTGAGCATGCCGAGCTCGCCGGCCTTGGCGCAGAGCTCGTCGACCTTCTCCTCCATGGCATCGCCGACGAAGACGACCGCACGCACGCCCGAAGCGACCGCCTCGCGCCGCACGTCGCTCAGCACCTTGCCGATCTGGGTGTCGCCGCCGCGACAGTCGATCTTGCTCATCAGCATCGCGAGCTTCGCGCTGTCGGAGATCCAGCCCGTGGCGCGACACTCGTTCAAGCCGCGATAATAGACAAGCCGGATGTCGAGGCTGCCGATCGCTGCGGCCTCGCGGAACATGTCCGCCTGGAGCGCGCAGGCCATGTCCCAGGTCGGCTGCCGGCTCATCGTCGCATCCAGCGCGAAAATCAGCCGCCCCTTCGCGCCGGGGGCATGCGGCGACAGCGCACGCGCCTTGGCGACGAACGCAGCGATGTCCTCAGCGGTACTGGCTTGAGGCAGCGTGCCGCCGGTTTGGCTCGAGACGGCATCACGGCCACGCGGTTTGACGGGTTCGCCGGGCATCCCTGCTCGCTTCTTGCGTGAGCGGCTAATGTGGATAGCGCCTGCGGCCCGGTCAATGTGCAAAGCCTCCGCTGGCGGATGCCGGCGGAGGCTTTGCAGGTCGTGCTGACGATCGGAGCGGTGTCGGTGTCAGCTGGTGTCGGTGTCAGCTCTTGGCAGGCGCCATCAGAGCAACCGGACCGGGCTCCAGGATATTGGGCGGGGCCGAGCGCGTATCGACGGGCGCCACGGCGCTGTCGCCGTCGCTCAGGAACTTGTCGAGCATGCTCTGGATCGAGTTCTTCGCCGCATCCGGACCGGTGTCGCGCATGTCGTTGTGCTGGAATTCGGTCTTCACGACCTGGATGCCGGCCTTCTCGCATTCCTCATCGGTCGGGATGACACCCGCGTCGGTCTTGAACTGCGGATCCTGCGAACGGAACGACAGGATCTTGAACTTGCCGGCAGTGACGAAGGGCACGCGCAGATTGTCGAGCGTGACGACCTTCTTGACCTCATCGGGATACTGCTTGGCGAAATACATCGTGATGTCGCCGCCCATGGAGTGGCCGACCATCGTCACCCTGTCGTAATCGGCGTTGGGCTGAACCTTCTTCATCTCCTGCATGGCGAGATGGATGTTGGCAACGCCGCGCAGGATCTGCGGTAGCCGGCCGACATAGAGCTCACCGGGCTTCGTCACCATGGGAGGATCGGTCGGCAAATCATGCTGCGGGCTTACGACCATATAGCCGCGCGCCGCGAAGATGTTGGCGAGGAAGCCGTACTCGGTATTCTTGACGGTGTTGCCGTGATTGATCACGGCAACCGGCAGCGTGATCATGCCGGCATTGGCCTGCATTTCCTTGTCGCGGCGGACCGCGATATCGACAGGCACGGGACGGTTGTCGCGCGAGGCGTCGTAGAAGGTGACGGTCTCGTGCCTGATCGCCCACTTGCTCGCCGTGACATAGGCGACGCCGAAGAGGGCACTAACCGAAACCAGAACGGCAATTCCACGCTTCATTTTCGTCCTCAGCCTCAGGCTCTTGCGGCCTGAATCCCTGTTGAAAATCGTGTTCTTCCGGGGCTCTTCGGCCCCTGGTCGCCTATTCCCTAATATATGTCACAGCCGCGTGACAGGAAGCTTAAATATTGTGAACCTTCAGCCCTTTCATTGTGCGGCGCACGCGTTTCTTGGGCATCCCGTTCTCAGGCGGCTACGTCAGGTGCAGACTACCATCCGACGCAACCGGTCTCGATTGGCTTCAATTTCACGGTAAACACAGGGTGAAACAGCGAAGTCCGCACTCAGTTCCGGCGGGAACCGGCAGCTTCAATCGGCTGGAAGTAGCGATATACCGCCGCCTCAGGCGCCGAGGATGTCGTGGACTTCGAGCGGCTTGTCGACCTGGCTGAACCACTCGGCGCGATTTGCCGCACGGCGGCGGCCGCGTTCGTCGAGCGGCAGCTTGAGCTGGCGGAGCAGGCCCGTCACCTCTTCCCGCGCGGTGAGATGGCCAAGGTTGGGCCGCATGCCGAGCGTGGCCTCGTCGATCTCATCGAGCGCGGTCAGGCCGCGCGGAAAAAATTCGCGATAGACGACGCGCTCGGCGAAGCCGTCGACGTAGCGGAAGCCGAGCCGCAGCGACAAATCCTTGAGGCCCTCGGCGACGAGCTGCTTGTTGCGGGAGCCGAGCATCGACAGGCGGTTGCGCACGACGATCCAATCGGTGCTGGAGCCGTCGAGCTGGCGCCGCTTGCGCCTGACATCCCGCACCATCTCGGCATAGTGGCTCTCGCCCGTCACTGCGTAGTTGGCGGGATCGACGGTGCCGAGCACGTCGAAATCGAGGAAGCTGTCGTTGATCGGCGTGACCAGCGTGTCGGCCATCGAGTGCGCCAGGCGCATCAGATAGCTGTCGGTGCCCGGCGTATCGATGACGATGAAGTCGAAATTGCTCTCGACCGCCGAGACCGCCTCCATGAACTGCTGGAACTCGGAATTCTCGTTCTCGGCGATCTGCATGGTCTCGCCGAGCTTGATGCAGCGATGCACCGGCAGCTCGAGGCCGAGGCCGGTGCGGCGCGCCCAGGCGGAACGGTTGCCGATGTAGCGGGTAAAGCTCTGCTGACGGCAGTCCAGGTCGATGGTGGCGACGCGCTGGCCGGCCTTCAGCAGCGCGACCGCGATGTGCAGGGCGGTGGTCGACTTGCCGGAGCCGCCTTTTTCGTTGCCGAGCACGACAACATGCGCCGAGCCGGATTGGCCTTGGCTAGCCTGCACAAGCATAGCGATCCTCAACACCCCTGATGAATATCTTCGAGTTGGCCGCGTCTGCGGTCAAGTGAAATGCGTGACAGTAAATGCAAATCGCAGCGCGCCGTGTTCGAAATGAATCACGGCACCATCTCTCGCTTGTGATTCAGCCATGTCGCGACATCGTGCGCGGCCTCGCGCGGGATGCTGTGCCGCATCCGAATGCATGGCGTCCACGATCGGCGCTTGTTAAGGTTAGCCGGCCGGGCGCCGGGACGCGCCCGCTTCCCATTCCCAACCCTGTCGAGTCCTGATGTCACGAAGCCCCTTGATCGCCCGCACGGTCCCCGCCTTGCGACGAGCCGTCGACAATCTTCGCAAGCGAAAGGCCACGATCGCGCTGGTCCCGACCATGGGGGCGCTCCATGACGGACATGTGTCGCTGGTGCGCCTCGCCAGGCGGCGCGCGAGTCGCGTCGTGGTGTCGATCTTCGTCAACCCGACCCAGTTCGCCCCGACCGAAGACTTTGGTGCCTATCCGCGCACCTGGAAGTCCGATCTCGCCAAGCTCGCCGCCGAGGACGTCGACATCGTCTGGCATCCCGGCGCCGAGGCGATGTATCCGGACGGCTTTGCGACCCGCATCGTGCCGGAGGGGCCGGCGCTGGCCGGCCTCGAGGACCGCTTCAGGCCGCACTTCTTCGGCGGCGTCGCCACCGTCGTCGGCAAGCTGTTCACGCAGTGCCGGCCGGATGTCGCGATCTTCGGCGAGAAGGACTTTCAGCAGTTGCGGGTGGTGACGCAGATGGCGCGCGACCTCGACCTCGGCGTCAAGGTGACGGGCTCCCGCACCGTGCGCGAGCGTGACGGGCTCGCGATGTCCTCGCGCAACGTCTATCTCTCGCCGGAGGAGCGGCAGACCGCGACCACGCTTTACGGCGCCATGAAGGACAGCGCCGGGCGCATCCGCGCCGGCGAAGCGATCGCATCCGCGATGGCGCGCGGCGCCGGGACGATCGCGGCGGTCGGCTTCGCGCTCGACTATTTCGAGGCCCGCCATGCCGAGACGCTCGCGCCGGTCACCTCGCGCAAGGACGGCCCGTTGCGGATCCTGGTGGCGGCCAAGCTCGGCACGACCCGGTTGATCGACAATATCGCGGTGTAACCGCCAGGGTCGATCTTGCGCGTTCCCTCGCCCGGATGGATGATCGGCGCGAGGAAACGAGCCGGCCGGCAGGGGCATGTCATTCATCCGCACGATGATCGTGAACGGCGTGCTGGCGCTTGTCGCCGCGACTGCCGCCCAGGCACAACAGCGCCCGCCGATCGGCCTGTACGGCTCGCCGCCGGATGCGATGATCTTCTACGTCGCCCATGGCCCCTCCGGGGCCTGCGGACCGGGCTGCTCCGACTGGATCGCCGCCGAGGGCACGGTGCAATGGGACAGCTACAAGCGGCTGATCGCGATTCTCGATCGCCAGGCGGGACACAAGCTGCCGCTCGTCATCCATAGCTGGGGCGGCTCCAACCTCAATGTTGCAGTCAGCATGGGCCGCATCCTGCGCGACCGCGGCCTGGATGCCACCGCCGGCGCGACCGAGGTCGAGGCCTGCGCCGGCAAACCGGAGGTGGATTGTTTTGCGCTGAAGCGCCCGGGCGGGCCGCTCGACGCCAAGGTGTCCTTGCCGGATCCGGCGTGCGAGTTCGCGTGCGTCCTCATGCTCGCCGGCGGCGTGCATCGCAGCCTCCCGCAAGGTGCGACGGTGGTGCTGGCCGGCCGTTCCATCCGCAATCGCCGCGCGCCCAACGTGGCGCCCGAACAGCGCGAGAGCCTGACGGCGATCTTTGGCGAGCAGTATCGCAAGTACCTGCTCGAGATGGGCGTCGAGCCCGAACTGGTCGACATCATCGACGCCATCGGCGAAGGCGGACGTCCGGTCGTGATGCCGTCCTCCGACTGGGCGCGGCTGCACATCGTCACGCCGCCATGAGCGGCCGCGTCAGAGCAGTCCGAGATCGCGCAGCTCGCGTCGCATCGGCTCCGGCATCGCCGCGATCGAGCCGGCGGCCGACTTGCCGAGATCGGGCGGCACGGAATCGTCGCTGAGGTAGCGCCAGCCCTGGAACGGCCGCATCGGCCGCGGCGATACCGAGATCACCTTCGGCTGCATCACGATCCGGCAACGGCCGATGCCGTCCTTGTCGCGGAACGGCTCGATGCCGATGATCTTTTCACGCACGGCGATCTCGCCCTTGATCACCCAGTAGAGCGATCCGCCCGCCAGGATCTCGGCGTCGCGCTTGGGCACCATGCGGGTGATGTGGATGTGATGTTGCGGCAGACCCTTCTTCTTGGCGGTCTGCATCCGTTCGGCGACCCACCCCTTCAATTCCTTGACGGAGTCGCAGCCGACGGCGAGCTTGATCAGATGTAGCGGCATGCGCCCAGCATTAGCCGGGCAGCCACGCATTTGGAATGCCGAACTATTCGTTATCCGCAGCCGCAGGAGCCGGGGCCGGCGGAGCGAGCGGAACCGGTGCTGCGGCCGGCGCACGCGCGGCCTTCGGCGCCGGCGGCTTCTTCGCAGCCGGCGCCGCAGGAGCAGCAGCCTGCGCCGAGGTCGGAGCGGACGCGCGCGGCGCCGAGGCTGCGCCTCCGGCGGGCGCCGCCTGTCGCACCGCCGCCGTGGGCGGCTCCGGATTCATGATGCTCACCGGCGGCGTCGATGACGCGCTCGGGAACTCCGCATTGGTCGGCCTCCCCGTCGGCATCGATGGCGGCATCCCGGCAAGCGCCGCGGTGGCCGGCATCGCCGGGGCCGTTGCGGGTGCGTTCCAGCCCGGCGAATAGCGTGCAACCAGCGTGTCGTAGAGATGGGAATCCATGTTGGCGGCGACCCGCTGCTGATCGGTCAGCGAGCGGAAGGCGGGGCAGTCGAACTGCGTGCAGCCGTCGCGCGCAACCAGCACCTGCGCGACGAAGCCGTAGCGATCGCGCTCCAGCGCCTTGCGCAGCACCTTCATGTCCAGCGTCAGGCTCTTCTCGGCGGTCGCGGCATCGCCGAGCGCGGTGAGCCGGTCGATCCGTGCGGCGGTGTAGGAGACGGCCGCAGCCGCCGCGTCAGGCGAGCCGAACAGCGCCTTCTCGCAACCAATCGCCACGGCATTGCCGGCGAGATCGTCGAGACAGGACAGCGCCGGCAGGCTGGCGACGACCGCGCTCTGCGCGCGCGCCTCGCCGGGCGGCGCCTCCTCCGCCGGACCATAGACGCGCACGGTGGCAGCCACGGCGATGGCAATGGAAAGCAGCGTGATGACGGTCAGCGCGCCGTTGGCAACCGACCTTTCGGCGCGCACCAGCGTAATCAGGAGAATCAGGCCGAGGAGGCCGGCGGCTACCAGGATCATCCACATCGGAAAGGCCTGTGGGCGCGAGATTTGGTCGAACGAAGTGGCCCATGCCCAGTTCATGCGCGACGTCCCTCACGCGAGCAAAGAGCGAATGGTCAAAGCGAGCCCCCGCAAGTCGGCAACTGCCCCCGGTTCACCATGTCGAGGCGAAGGGGGCCTTTTGACGGCGAGCGAAGCGAATTCCTTCGCGATGTCAACGCGCGGCACCGTCATCCGTCAGGATTGGGCGAGCTGGCTTTCCTTGGCGACGCGCTCGAACGCTTCAGTCGAACTCTTGATGCGGTACTGGCAGTCGTCGCCATCCGTCGGCAGCAGGCGGATGATCTCGTATGAGCCACTCGCAGCCGGGCGCGCGACGTTGCTGGCAGTGAACAGTACGCGCGTTCCCACGGGGAATTTATGCTTCAACGCCCATCTCCATGACTCAAACAGCGCCGGCCGTGCCCAGGGTCCCACTGCGTCGGACCGGCTGAAAACCCGGCGTGACATATAGCACGCAATGCGGCGTTTTGGCCAGCGGTATACAGGCATGGCAAATAGGCCGATCCGGCAGTATTTTCAGGACGATAGTGCAGGAACCGGTGAGTGGAGGATACCGCTGGAACCGGCTCCCTCAGGCGGTGTGGGGCAGATGGCCCTCCGGGCTTGCCTGATCCACGGCCTTGGGCAGTTCCTGGGCCAGAATCTGGCCGAGCTGGTCGACCGGGATGTTGTAGCGCGCCGCGAGCTGGCGAACGGTGTCGTTGCCGAGCACGGCACGGAGCTGGTCGGCCGAGATCGGCAGGTTCTGGCCGTTGCCGAGCCAGGATTTGACCTGGTCACCGAAGCCGGACTGCTGGAGCTTCGCGACGATTGCGCTGAGGCCGCCCTGATTGTTGCTGCCGAGCACCTCGTTCAACACCGCCGGCAGGACCGCGGCGCCGAGCTGGCCGAGCGCGCTGCGAAGCACCGGATTGTTTTCCAGCGAGTCCAGAATTCCCATGCCCCTGCCCTCTCCCAAGCGGTCCTTCCGCCGCGATTGAGCGCCGCCAGCCTGCACATCGTCAAGCGGCGCCCGATCACATTCGCGGGTTAGACGTTCTCGAATTTCTCGATGACAAGCGTTTCGGCGATGCCGTCGCGGGTCCATTCCTGGAAGGCCGGCAACGCCATCATCGTATCCATGTAGGCTCTGGTCTCCGGCGTGACCTCGATCGCGTAGGTACGGAAACGGTGCACGACCGGGGCGTACATCGCGTCCGCCGCACCGAAGCGGCCGAACAGGAACGGTCCCTTGGCGCCGTAGCGCGCCCGGCACTCCCGCCAGATCTCCTGCACGCGGGCGACGTTGGCCCTGGCGTCCGCCGACAGCGTCACGGCGCCCACGGGGCGGTGCAGGTTCATGCCGCATTCGTTGCGCAAGGCCATGAAGCCGGAATGCATCTCGGCGCACACCGAACGGGCGTGCGCGCGGGCGGCGACATCGTCGGGCCACAGCTTCGCTTCCGGATAGCGCTCGGCAACGTACTCGATGATGCTGAGCGAATCCCACACCGTGATGTCGCCGTCGACCAGCACCGGCACCTTGCCGGCGCGGCTGAATGACAGGATCTGATCCTTGTCGGCGGGATTATCCGTGTAGAGCGGAATGACGGTCTCGACGAACGGGATGTCATTGGCGCGCAGTGCGAGCCATGGCCGCATCGACCATGACGAGTAGTTCTTGTTTCCGATCGCGAGCTTGAGCGCGGCCATGTCGCTGGTCCTTCCCTAAGTCCTCTGAATGCGGCTGCTTTTAGCGCCATCGCCTGCCGCCAATCAATCGTTGCCGCACCCGGCCGCGCGTGGCAATCGTTGCGATCTTCGCGAGGAGTGAGACATGGGCAGGCATTGGGTCGACATCACGGCCGTCGGCTTCTTCATCATCGAATGGCTGGTCTATGCCCTGACGCTGGAGCACTCGGCCTATGGCCGCGACAGCCTGTCGGCGCGCATGAACCGCTATCGCGAGGTCTGGGTCCGCCGCCTGCTCGACCGCGACACCCGCATGGTCGACATGCAGATCATGGCCTCGCTCCAGAACGGCACCGCCTTCTTCGCTTCCACCAGCCTGTTCGCACTCGGCGGCGCGCTGGCATTGCTGCATGCCACCAACGACGCCATCACGATCCTGAGCAAGCTGCCGATCGACCTCAGCACCTCGCCCGCAATGTGGGAGCTGAAATGCGTCGGCCTCGTGCTGATCTGCGTCTACGCCTTCTTCAAATTCGCCTGGGCCTATCGCCTGTTCAACTATGTCGCGATCCTGTTTGGCGGCATGCCGCCGGCTGACCGGCGCGACACGCCCGAGGCCGAGGCCCACGTCATCCGCACCTCGCGCCTGTTCGAATCCGCCGGCCGCCACTTCAACCGCGGCCAGCGCGCCTTCTTCTTCGCACTCGGCTATCTCGGCTGGTTCGTCAGCCCCTGGGTGCTGTTCGTGACCACGGCGGCGGTGGTGATCGTCACCTGGCGAAGGCAGTTCGCATCGAGCGCATGGGCGGCGATGGCGCCGGAGGAGATGGATGGTGCGGAGACGCGGAAGCGCGGCTATTGAGGCATCTGCTGCGCGCGAGCGAAGGGCGGCACGCGTTTTCTCCACACCGTCACTGCGAGCGCAGCGAGCACTCCAGGATCTTTTCACGGCGACAGTCCGGATTGCTTCGCTACGTTCGCAATGACGACGCGACTAGCTCCGTCATCCCAAGGCGCGAGGCTCGCCCACTCGGCGATATCCCGGCCTACTTCCTGCGCATCGTCCCGGACCGGCAATCGAATCTGGCCACAGGCCGATCCATCTGCCAGAGCTCCACGTCGCGACCGTCGACGAGCCTCTCCGCGGAGCTGATCGCGGCTTCATCATCGATGCAATCCATGTGAATCATTCTGATGGGACGATCGTGTAGTCCCACGATCAATGCACGGTAAGCGGACATTTTTGTCTCCAGGCAAGGCGCGATAGCACGCGCGGGCCGGAAGAATGGCGCTGACGGCATTTGAATGCGATGGGGAGTGCATCGTCTGTTTATAAGCGCGGCGTAAGTTTCCGGCAGCGCGCGGCCGAGGCCGGTCCTATGCCGATCCTATGCAACCGCGATCGCGCCAATCTCGAAATCATACAGCCTCCGGCACCATATCCGCTCCGTCGCGCAAGCTCGCGCGGCGTAGCGAACTGGTGAAATGATGTCGAATTCAGGGGTCAGCGACAGGATCATCGATCCGATGATGGCCATCGCGAACTGCTCGACGCGGCAGCGCATCGTCGTGGTCGGCGCGAAGAGCATGGAATTGGTGATTGAGCTGCATCGTCGCGGATATCTGCTGGCGGCGGCGGCAGGCAATTGCGGCCGGCCGGCAGGTCAATATGAAGTCGCGCTCGTGGATTGGCGGCGACGCACGCTTCACGCACTCGATGCGACAGTGGATTGGCTCGACGATTTCCTGAGCCCCCGCGCCGTGCTGGTGATCTGGCTCGATGCGCAGAAGGCAGCTGCGAAGGACACTCTTCGTGCCGCAGTGACGAAGCGCGGCTTCGTCGTCCTGCAAGGCGCCGAGCATCCATGTGGCAGCGTGCTTCTGGCGCGGCGCTCGGAGGCCATCCCCCTTCGGCAGGCCGCGTGAACATCCACCCGAACTCATGGATTTGATCCGATGCCAAAATCGAAAATTCGACGTGCCGTCATTCGCGAGTGGATGGCTCTCGCGCCGGCGCAGCGAGGCTCCGCCGAGCAGGCCGGCGCGTTTGCACGGCGCACCATCGAAAGACATAGCTTGCCACGCAGCCGGAGAACGCCGCACGCCGTAATCATGGCATGGCTGAAGCCGCGAACCGGGAGGCCTTAGCTCGCAGGACGGATAGAGTGGAGCGAGCCGCCTACCCTCCGCCAAAATCCCGCGGCGAGAACGGCAGGTCCAAGATCTTCCATTCGTCGTACTTGTCGGCCGGCAGCATCTTGTAGGGCTGGCAGGCCTGGACCGCTGCGGTCGCGGATTTCACGATGGCCACGCCCTTCGCGGATGGCGGAGCTTCGATCAAGATCGGCGGGCGCGCCAGCGTGCCGTCGGTGGCGAACACCGTGCGCAGCTTGATGTTGACGTTGTCGGTCGGGTCGACCCCGGCCGGCAATTTGGCGCAGCTCTTCAGGTGGCGACGCAGCGCGGCGATGACCTCGGGTGGCAGCTTGGCTGCGATTGAATCCTTGGCATCGCCGCCATCGTCCTTGGGGGCGTCTTTCGGCAGCTCCGGCGGCAATTCCGGCGGCAAGCCCAGCATGACGCCGTACTTGACCGTCACGTCAGGCTCCGGCGCCTGATACGCCGGCGGCGCGGCCTGTGGCTGCTGCATTGCTTGCGGCGGCGGCTGTTGCGACGGCGGCTGCGGCATCGCCTGGGGCGGCGGTTGTTGCTGGGGTTGCGGAGGCGGCTGTTGCGACGGCTGCGGCTGTTGAGGCTGCGGCTGCACATTGGCCTCCCGCTGCTTCGGTGCCTCAGAGGGCTGCGGCTGCGGCTGTTTCTGCTGCGGTTCAGGCGGGGCCTGCGGTGACGGCGCCGCGGCCTGCTGCTTGGTCGCAGGCTTCGGCGCGGCTTCCGCCTTGTCCTTGTCGGTGAAATCCAGCTTCGGCAATTTCAGGTCCGGCAGCGGCTCCGGCGGCTTCTCCTTCGCCTGCTCCTGAGCCTTCTCCTCCTCCTGCTTCACCTGCTCCGGCGTGACGATGTCCACCGAAACAGTCTCGGGCGCCGCGGCGTGAAACGGATGGACTTCGCTGATCAGGATGATCAGCGCCACCAGCGTCAGATGCGCGACCGCCGACGCTGCAATGTCCGTCCGTATGATCTTCCGCAGTTCCATCGATCGATCTTGGGTTGCCACGCCGGTCCTAGCATACAGCAGCCCCCTCTCAATCCCATTTTGGCGCGAAGCCGAAATCGGTCAGGCGGCCCTTGGGATTTGCCAGCGCGGCGATCTGGGCCATCTCGTCGTCCGAGAGCTCGAAATCGAAAATATCGATGTTTTCCGACAGACGCTCGACGCGCGAGGTGCGCGGGATCGCGGCGACATTCTGTTGCACCAGCCAGCGCAGGCAGATTTGTGCCGGCGTCTTGCGATGCGCGCGGCCGAGCCCGGCGAGCGTCTGGTCGGCCTTGACGCGGCCCCTGGCGATCGGGCTGTAGGCGACCAGCGCGAGGCCATGCTGGTCGCAGGTTGCCCTCACCTTCGTCTGGTCGAGATAAGGATGATATTCGACCTGGTTGCAGACGAGTGGCTCCGGCGACAGCGCCACCGCCTGCTCGGTCAGCGCCACGGTGAAATTGGAAACGCCGATGTGGCGGGTCAGGCCCATGCGCTTGGCATGCGACAGCGCACCCAGCGTCTCCTCCAGCGGCACGTGCGAATTGGGCCAGTGCAGCAACAGGAGATCGACGGAGGAGAGCCGCATCCGGGCGAGGCTCTCCTTGACCGAGCGTTCGAGATCATGGGGCGCGAAATGGTTGGTCCAGACCTTTGTCGTGAGGAAGATGTCGTCGCGGCGCACGCCTGAGCCGCGCAGGCCGTCGCCGACCTCGCGCTCATTGTCGTAGACCTGCGCAGTGTCGATGTGGCGATAGCCGAGCCGCAGCGCCTGCTCGACCACGCGGCCGCAAGCGCGCCCGCCCAGCTCCCAGGTCCCGAGCCCGATCGCCGGTATCCTTGCGCCATTGGCCTCGACGAACAGCATGAGGAATCCTCTCTGTTGCGATCGCCTCAAAACATCATCCGGGCGCCATTATGGACCCGGCCCGTGACACTGCCAACGGACGACGCCGGCGCCGGGCCGGATATTCAGGGCAATGCTAACGGGAGGTTCGCGCCCGGCCTTGACGTCAGGCTTTGGCGAGCGCCTGGAACACGGTGTCCGGCGCATGCGCAATCACGGCGAGCAGCGCGCGGGCGGGTCCTCGCGGGGCGCGCTTGCCCTGCTCCCAGTTGCGGATCGTCTCGACGGGAACGCCGAGCTTGGCGGCGAACTCCATCTGGGTGAGGCAGGCGCGACGGCGCAGAGCGCGCACGGCGAGCGAGCTGGCATCATCGCCAGGGGCGGCATTGGCCGCCGCCTGGACCGGCAACGGCTGGACCGGAAGCTCCTGCCCATCCCGCAACTCGACGACCCGTCCGTCCGCCTTCAGCCGCAACCGCATGTCCATTCCCCCAAGCACGGGCAATGATGCGGCAGGTCGCTTAAGTTCGGATTAAAGATGATGGTGGGCGAAGACGGTCTCGTGCCCCGGACGCAGCGCAGCGCGCAGCGGTGCGCTGCTGAGCCGGGGCCCATTTCGCCACCACGCGCCGTGCTGCTTTCTGGGTCCCGGTTCTGCGCAGCAACGCGAAGGGCGTTGCAGCGCGCCCGGGACACGCGAGGGCATAGCGCGCCTTACCTCAACCCGAACCACAGCGTCGCGATGCCGAGGAAGGAGAAGAAGCCGACGACGTCGGTCACCGTCGTGACGAACGTGCCTGACGCGACCGCCGGATCGGCCCTGACACGTTCGAGCGCCATCGGGATCAGGATGCCGCCGAGCGCGCCCGCGACGAGGTTGCAGATGATCGCAAGCCCGATGACGATGCCGAGGCCCGGGATCTTGAACCAGGCCACGGCCGCGATGCCCGTGATCAAGGCGAAGGCAAGGCCGTTCACGAGCCCGACCAGGCCTTCGCGCATCACCACGCGCCAGGCGTTGGAGGAGCCGAGCTCGCGCGTCGCAAGCGCGCGCACCGCGACCGTCATGGTCTGGGTCGCGGCATTGCCGCCCTGGCTTGCGACGATCGGCGCAAGCACCGCGAGCGCGACCATCTTCTCGAGCTGCCCCTCGAACAGGCCGAGCACCGAGGATGCAAGAAAGGCGGTGGCGAGATTGACCAGCAGCCAATTGAACCGCGCCCGCGCAATGGTGAACACGGTATCGGAGAGTTCTTCGTCACTGTTGACGCCGCCGAGCGCCTTGAGGTCCTCGTCCGCCTCCTCCTCGATCACGTCGACGACGTCGTCGACGGTGATGACGCCGACCAGGCGATCCTGGGTGTCGAGCACCGGTGCCGCGACGAGATTGTACTTGCCGAACATGCGCGCCACCTCCTCCTGGTCCTCCAGGACGGAGACGCGGCGACGATCCTCGTCGGTCAGCTCGGCAAGCGCCACCGGGCGGCGGGCGCGAAGCAGGACGTCGAGCGAGACCGCGCCCTGCCAATGCTGGTCCTTGTCCACGACGTAGATCTCGTAGAAGCGGTCGGGCAGATCCGGCGTCTCGCGCATGTAGTCGATCGCCTGCCCGACGGTGAAGTCCTGCGGCACCGCGATGAACTCGGTCTGCATCCGGCGGCCGGCGGAATTTTCGGGATAAAGCAGGCTGCGCTCGAGCGCGACGCGCTCCTGCAACGGCAGCTTCTCGAGGATTTCCTCCTGCTCCGCCTCGTCCAGGGTTTCCAGCAGCTCGACCGCGTCGTCGGATTCGAGCTCGCGGACGCCTTCCGCAACGGTCTCCGGCGGCAGCTCCTCGAGGATCTCCTCGCGCACGCCCTCGTCGAGCTCGTTCAGTGCCGAGAAGTCGAAGTCGCGCCCGGTCAGCTCGACCAGGCGAACGCGGTGGTCGGGCGCGAGAGCTCCGATCAGATCGCCGAGATCGGCCTCGTGCAGCTCGGCGACGCAGGCGCGCAGCGCCGCGCTGTCGCCGGCCTCGATCGCATGGGCAATCTCCTCGACGAATTCATGACGAATTTCGCCGTCTTCATTGCGCATCGGAACGTGGTCGAGTACCGAGGCCTCGGCGGATGGGGCACCGTCCATATGTTCATCCATGGCGCGCCTCGCCGTTTGACAGGTTGGAACGAGTGGTCTGAGCTGACGGTCAGGCAATACCCACAAGCGAACTGCGAGCGCAATGGCAAAGATGCTTCGGCTGAAATGGATGTCGATCTCGGTGGGCGCGGTCTTCGCGGGCCTCGCCGGCATCGCCGCTTCGGAGGCCGCGGACTGCCCGCGCAAGGACGCGCTCGGCACCTCGCGCGTTCTGAGCGTCGACGCCAAGACCACGCCGCGCGTCGGCCTGAAGAGCTTTCCGCAGACGCTGCCGCTCGCCGATCACGAGGTCGTGCTGACCTTCGACGATGGCCCGCATCCGCCGACGACGTCGAAGGTGCTGGCGGCGCTGGCGCAGGAATGCGTGCGCGCGACCTTCTTCCTGATCGGCCTGCACGCCTCCGAACATCCTGACATGGTCAAGCGCATTGCCCGCGAGGGCCATACCATCGGCCATCACACCTGGTCGCACCCGTTCATGGCGCGGATCCCGTTCGAGAAGGCGAAGAGCGAGATCGACCGCGGCATCGCGGCCGACGAGACGGCGCTCAAAGGCGTGTCAACGGCGACGCCCTCGACGCCGTTCTTTCGCTTCCCCTATTTCGAGGGGACGCCAGCCCAGCTCGACCTGCTCCAGTCGCGCGGCATCGTCGTGTTCGGGGCCGACCTCTGGGCCAGCGACTGGAACGAGATGACGCCGGAGCAGGAATTGAAGCTCGTGACCGAGCGCCTCGCCGCCGCCGGCAAGGGCATCATCCTCTTCCACGACCCCAAGGCACGCACGGCCGCGATCATGCCGGCCTTCCTGCGGTACCTCAGGGACAACGGCTATCGCGTCGTTCACGTCGTGCCGGCGGGCACATCACAGAAAAGCGCCGATGCGCATTGATGCCGTAATGTCACGGCGGTGCAAAATGGGGTGATTTGGGCCCTATTAACAGTCTGTTCATGCTACGGCATGCAAGGATGTAGAGGGTATTGCGCCTGAACCGTTTCTGGGCGTCTCCGACCAATTAGGGCGGCAGTCGCGTAAGGAGGCAGACGAGGTTCATGATCGGAAGTAGCGTTGTTGTTCGGACGCGATCGTGGATCGTCCTGTGTCTGGGGCTGTTGGTCGTCGGTTCACCGGCGGCCCTTGCGGCGGACTGTCCCGGCCATCCGGACGCGCTCGGGACCTCCCGCACCCTCGTGGTCGACCCGCGCGAGCATCCGCGCATCGGCACCATGCAGTACCGCGAAACGCTGCCGCTGAAAGACCATGAAGTCGTCCTGACCTTCGACGACGGTCCACTGCCGAAATATTCGAACCAGATCCTCAAGATGCTCGACGACGAGTGCATCAAGGCGACCTTCTTCATCATCGGCGAGCAGGCCAAGGCGAACCCGGAAGGCGTGCGCAAGCTGATTGCCGCGGGCCACACTGTCGGCACGCACAGCATGAACCATCCGCTGACGTTCGACCGGATGCCGCTCGACAAGGCCGAGGCGCAGATCAACGGCGGCATCGAGTGGACCTCGGCCGCGATGACCGATCCGTCCAAGCTCGCGCCGTTCTTCCGCATTCCCGGCCTGATGCGCGCCGAAGGCGTCGAAAACCTCCTGATCTCGCGCGGCATCCAGGTCTGGAGCGCCGACTTCCCCGCCGACGACTGGCGCCATGTGTCGTCCGACCGCGTCTACCAGCTCGCGATCCAGCGGCTGGAAGCCAAGGGCAAGGGCATCCTGCTGCTGCACGACATCCAGCCCCGTACGGTGGCGGCGCTGCCGAAGATCATCCGCGACCTCAAGGCGCGCGGCTATCGCATCGTGCATGTGGTGCCCGCGACCGCCGACCGGCCGGCGACGCCGACCACGCCGGTGGAATGGCTGCTGCATCCGCCGACCGAGACCGTGCCGATAGCCCGCTGGCCGTCGGTGCCGAACTTCGTGTTCGCGCAGACCAAGACGCTGCCGGCGCCCTCGCTTGCCGACCTCAACGCGCAGACCGAGCATCAGCCGCTGCTGCCGCGCAAGACCATGGCGCTGGCGAATGTCGCCGCCACCCTGCCCGTGCCCGACCGCGATCTCTTTGCCATCCCCGAGGGCTCGGTCGAGGTCCTGCTGTCGACGACCTTGTCGCGGCGCGCCGCGACGCGGCTGGCGATGGCGGCCGAGACGCCCCATGCAGCCAAGGGCAAGGCCGGCAAGTCGCGCGGACATCGGACCGCACACGCGGCGCCGGCCGGAGCGAAGCACACCGCGCAGGCTACGGGCACCGCCCCCAAGAGCATTGTCCCCAAGAGCACTGCCAAGAGCACCGCCCCCAAGGGCGCGGCACCGAAGAGTGCCGTGACCCGTCCGACCCGCGTCGCCAGCCTGAAGAAGCGCGCGCAGTAAGCTCTACTGGCGCATGATGTTGGCGACACAGAGCAGCACGATCAGCGCCAGGAAGAACAGGTCCATATAGGACTTGAGCTCGCCGTCGCGGCGCAGCCGGCCAACGTCGGCCACGACCTGCTTGCGCGCGTTCGTTGCGCCCGAACCGTCATTGATCGGAGCCTGCAGGCGCTTGGTCTCCGCCTCCAGCTTCTCGATCTTCTGGAAGAAATAGAACGCACGCAGCGTCGAGGCCGCGCGCATGCCGGCATAGACCAGCACCAGGATCGCGAGGATCGCCCGGTTCTGGTATTTCTCCATGAAATTCAGGCTGAAATAGACCATCGCCATGAAGGCGAAGTTCGTCACGAAGCGGTAGACGAAGCTAAGAAAGACCATGCTGGCTCCAGCCCTGAGCGGTGCGATCCGTCTACGCCATCTTTATTTCGACAAAGATACGATCGCCGGCCGCCTTTTAGCCACGGGCGTTCATAATGCAAGCAAGAGGACCGGGACCTGCGTGTTCCACGTAAACGCGAGGTTGCCAGCTGCGCGATGGAGATTCGCCGGAAGCTACGGTACATTGGCACAGCCACCACATGTGGGGTCTGCCGATGCCGAAGAAGGGAATCACGGGCCACGACGACTGGGTGCTGACCGAGGCCCTGGCGACCGCGCTCGTCGCGCTGGAGCAGCTCGAACCAAAACACCAGCCGAGCGCGCACATGGACGACATCCGCAAGATGCTGGCGAACGGCAAGGAGCCGTCGGCGGTGAGCCTGCACCTCGCCCAGGCCAAATGCCGCCTGTTTCCGGACACGGATCCGCTCGAGATCTATCGGGAATACGGGATCGGCGACGAATACGGCTAAGTCCGCTGCGCCGGTCCTTTGAGCGCGCTGCTGCCTGGGAGCTGAGCGGCAGCAGGTCGTTACAACGATCATCCACCTCAATGTTCGCGTGAATTTCAGCTGAGCCGCGAAACGACTTGACGACGGCGCCGCCAGCGAATGTAATGTTATAACATTACATATCCGGTCCCAATGCCCCTCCCCAAGTGTCACCGTCCTATCCCGTTGAAAAGGCTCTTCGATCTCCATGCAAAAACTCCCCGTCACCGTCTTGTCCGGCTTCCTCGGGGCTGGAAAGACCACTTTGCTGAACCACGTCCTGAACAACCGGCACGGCCTGAAGGTGGCGGTGATCGTCAACGACATGAGCGAGGTGAACATCGATGCGGATCTGGTTCGCGATGGCGGTGCGAACCTGTCCCGGACTGACGAGAAGCTCGTCGAGATGACGAACGGCTGCATCTGCTGCACACTGCGAGACGACCTCCTGAAGGAGGTGCGCGCCCTCGCAGAAAATGGCTGCTTCGATTATCTCTTGATCGAATCCACCGGCATCTCCGAACCGCTGCCGGTTGCGGCGACCTTCGATTTCCGTTCCGAAGACGGCGAAAGCCTCTCCGATGTGGCGCGTCTCGACACCATGGTCACCGTGGTCGACGCCGTGAACCTGCTCAAGGACTATTCGTCGACGGATTTTCTCGATCAGCGCGGCGAAGCGCTTGAGAACGACAAGCGCACGCTGGTCGATCTCCTCGTCGAGCAGATCGAATTTGCCGACGTGATCGTTCTCAACAAGGTCGATGACGCCTCGCCCGCACAACGCGAGGCAGCGCGAAAGATCATCCGCGCGCTCAATCCGGAAGCTGATCTGATCGAAGCCAACCACAGCCGGGTCGCCTTCGATCGCATTCTCGACACCGGCCGGTTCGACTTCGAGCGGGCGCAGCAGCATCCGCTCTGGTTCAAGGAGCTCTACGGCTTTGCCGATCACGTGCCGGAGACCGAGGAATACGGCGTGACGAACTTCGTCTATCGCGCGCGCCGGCCGTTCGATCCCGAAAAGTTCGACAAGTTCGTCAGGGAGCCCTGGCCCGGCGTCATTCGCGCCAAGGGACATTTCTGGCTGGCAACACGCCCGCAATGGCTTGGCGAGATCAGCCAGGCTGGCACGATCACGCGCACGCAGGCGCTTGGCTTCTGGTGGGCAAGCGTACCCAGGGAAAGATGGCCGGATGATCCGTCCTGGCGGAAGCAGCTGCGCGCGAACTGGAACGACATCTACGGCGATCGCCGCCAGGAAATCGTGTTCATCGGCACCAGTATGGATGAAGGTTCGCTCCGCGCCCGTCTGGATGCCTGCCTCGTCCCGGGAAAGCCGGCGATGAACGTCACGGAATGGGCGAAGCTCGCAGACCCCTTCCCGGTCTGGCGCCGCGCCGACGAAGCCGCGGAACGCAAATGACCAACGTCGTTCGATTCGTTCCGAAATCCGAGCTCGAGCGGCAGCGCCTCATCCGTGAGGCGCGTGCGATCTACGACAGCATATTCCCGCCGGTCACTTTGACCGGCGGACAAGCTGATGATCGCTTGGACCAACGAGCACCGCGCGAGGCAGTCGCCGAAATCCAGCCAAAACAGCGATAAGGATGAAGGTGGTGCGCTCGGAGGGCGCACGCAGTCCTTTCCGGCTCAGCCGCCATATTGCTGCTTCATGTATTTCAGGTAGTTGCCGAGGTGGTGCTGCCAAAAATAGTCCAGCTTCTGGCATCCCGGCGTCCCATCGGTCGGGTTGCCGCCCGGGTTGGCGAAGAGCGGCAGCAGCGCGCCGACGTCAGCATAGTTCAGCGAGGCCTGAAGCTGGTCGAGGATCTGTTGGATCAAGTCCGAGATCGTTGATCCCGTGATCGGTGCGGCGGTTGCCGCGCCGAGATCGGCGGCGGTCAAATGGATCGTCTCGGATATCAGTCTCCGAGAAAGACTCTCGACCCGCTGCTTGAGCCGCCTCACCGCATCGTCGCGAACGCGATTGACTGCGCTCTCACCGTCGGTGACCACGCTGCCGAGCGCGATCATTGCTTCAGGATTGGGACTGCCGCCGAACCCACGCAGCGGATTTGGCGTGTTGAGGTCTGATATCCACTCCAGGGCAAACGGTGCCTGCGGCACCCAGTCCTGCGTCGACGTCACGGCCCAACCGTATCCGTCGACGGCGGCAAGCCGCGCGTAATCGTATGCGTAATGGTCGTTGCCGGCCTTGGCAGGCGCGAAGGTATAGGTCTTGTAGGCCGGCCCCTTAAAAACATCCGTCGAGTGCCGGACCAGCGAGGTCAGCAGCGTGGCGATCGAGGCACCCTGGCTATGCCCGGTGATGTAGACGTCGTTGCCCTGCTCCGCGAGCAGCCCCAAGGTCACGAACAACGGGCTATCGGTGGTGAACAGCATGAGCAGCAAACTCAGAGCGAAGCCCGAATGCACACCGGCTTTCACCGCACTGTCACCCTCATCGCGGGCAAGATAGAACGGCAGCGAGATCGGACCGAGCTTCACGTCAAAGCGCGCGTTGATCAGGGGGAACAGCAAGTCGGCCAACACGCTGGCCGCACTTGCGACCGTGCCGCGCACTGCGATCGCGTATTGGGTGGTGTCACTCTGGTTCTGCCAGACCTGCCAGTAATTATCCAATAGCGTGGCACTCGTCGGGGTGAGGTCCTTGCGGACCGCCCAATTTGAGCTTGGATCGGGCACGGAGGGCACGCCGCAGGTTGCCACCGCTTCGGTCAGCGATGGCGTGCCGGCGTAGGCACGCTGCGCCATCTCAAGCAGAAGTTGCGCCTCCGCGAATTGGAATCCCGACTTGAGCGTCATGCTGCCCTCCTTGCAAAGGTGCTCGACTCCAGCCGCCCGTGTTCGGACCCGGAAGCCAGCGACCGATATTTCGTGTCTCTCGGAGTTCATCAATTATAAGATGTGATAGCATAGAAACGCAATAAGAAGGTGTCGATCGACCAGCGCCCCTGGCAGACTACGTCCAGGAACAATTGCGTGAGCAGGGAGGATCCCGCGGAGTGGCCGGTGTTCCAGGCTTTGCCCGCTCCAACTCATTCCAACCGGACGCGCACTGTTCTATCGAAAGCGACATGAGGCATCTGCGGATTCATCGGCCACAGGTTTCGATGATCACGCCGGAGGAAGTCTATAATTTCAGTTTCGACACAATCGATTTGGGACCGCCGCCGCGCCAGGCTGCCGTGGTCAATCTCGGCAAATCGGATTGGCTGAATAGATTCGCTCAGACGCATCTCGTCCGATGCAGCCACTTTCGTCTGATGTTCTATGATCAGATCATCGACTTGATCTGAGAGGGCACTTCGGCAGAAACAGGCCCCTACCCCGGCTAAAGCGGCGCGATCCGCCGTTTGGCGCGCTCGGAGGGCCGTCGCATTTATTGAAGTTTCAATGGCTTGCGGAAATGGGCAAAGAGTTCAGGTGGATCTCCAGCTGATAGGTGCTTTTTTCCAGTCGATGCCCGAGCCTCACAATAGCTTGCGGGACTTCAGCTTGCGGGACTTCGCCACGCAGCGTAACTTTCAACTCCACGTAACTCATTCGAAAGTGATCTAACAGGTTCGGCCTAGCGGGAGATGGCGATGGCAGATGTCCCATGGCACCTTTCCGGCGACTACTTCGAGAATTGCAGTTGCAGCATCGTGTGTCCCTGCCTCGTGTCGGCGGCTCCCCCGCTGACCGCGCGACCGACCGAGGGCTTCTGTAACGTACCGCTGATCTTCCACGTCGAGAGCGGCCGCTATGGCAACATCGAGCTCGATGGACTCAATGTCCTGGTTATCCTCCACGCGCCGGGGATCATGGCAGACGGAGATTGGTCGGTGGCCGCCTATATCGACCAGCGCGCCAACGATGAGCAGACCGAGGCTCTAGCTGCGATCTTCACCGGCGCCGCCGGTGGTCCGATGGCCGCGTTCACACCGCTGATCAGCAAGAACCTGGGGGTTCGCAAGGTCCCGATCACATTCCGAATCGAGGGCAAGACGCGGTCCGCCGAAATCCCGGGCATTCTGCACATGTCCGTCGACCCGTTGCCGACCATGCATCCGAGCGGGGAAATGTGGGCCAACATCGGCCATCCAGTCAGCCCTGACAGGATGGTGATGGCAGTCGGCGCCGCCGGTAATACGTTCAGCGATCATGGCATGCGCTGGGACAATTCCGGCAAGAACGGCCTCTATGCGCCGATCCGCTGGTCGAACCAGGCGTGATGCAACTCCTGACCCGGCCTTGCGAGAAGACCGGCAACAATTATCGCAAATGACCGACGGCCCCCTGGAAACCGTGCTGCGGCGCGATCGCTGGATCGTCGGCGGCGCGATCGGGATCATTGTCGCACTGGCATGGGCCTATGTGCTCTGGCTCGCCAAGGACATGGACATGGGCGGCATGGACATGACCGGGTTCCGCATGATCCCGGCCGGGATCGGAATCATGTTGCCGGCGAGCGAGCCATGGCGAGCGATCGAGTTCGCGTATGTGTTGCTGATGTGGGTGGTGATGATGGTCGGAATGATGGCGCCCTCGGCAGCACCCATGATCCTCATGTACGCCCGCGTGGGTCGACAGGGGAAAGCGCAGGGCAAGCCGTTCGCTGCGACCGGCTGGTTTGCGGCCGGTTATCTCCTCGCCTGGGGCGGCTTTTCGCTGGCAGCAACCCTACTCCAATGGGCAATCGAGCGGGCAGTTCTGCTGGATTCCCGGATGACGATCGCCAGCAATCTGCTCAGTGCAATCGTGCTGATCGCGGCGGGAGTCTATCAATGGACACCGCTCAAGGACGTCTGTCTCGCCCAATGCCAGTCGCCATTTCTGTTCCTGATGCGCCACGGCGGCTTTCGCGACGACCTGCGAGGCTGCCTGCTGCTGGGGCTGCGGCACGGAGGCTATTGTGTCGGCTGCTGCTGGGTCTTGATGGCGCTTTTGTTCGTAGGCGGGGTGATGAACGTGCTTTGGATTGCGCTTTTGGCCCTGCTCGTCCTGTTGGAGAAACTTACGCCGATCGGACGATGGATCGCGCGCGCCGCCGGCATTGCGTGTGCGGCCGCCGGCGTCTGGCTACTGGTGTCGTTGCCGCGGTGATGAGCAACCTGCGTGATGTTCAGTACGCGTGCCCTGTTGCAAACGGCGATCACGCCGAGCCGCCAGCCCTACACTCGAACCGTCAGGCGGGGACGGCCGAACGGCGAAGACCTGGGCTCCCTGAGCCGGTCTCTCCATAGATCGGCTTTCGAGGTTGGTGCGCTCGGAGGGAACCAAGTGGCACTCCATTACGTTGATTCTACTAGATAATTTCACCTAAAATTCGCGTTCCGTATCCCAAATTGATCCCAATTTGTATCACAGATGGCACCTCGTCTCGCGGCGCCGACAGGTGTTGCCCGTAGTAAAGTCATCCTGTCTCACCCTCCTCTTCCGTCAATTGGCAGCCGAGCGCCGGAGAGAAAAAGGCACTTCCTCTGCCCTTGCCATAATACAAAGACCGAGTCGGCGGCATCTCTAAGCAGTCAATCCAGACGATCACGGTTGATAAGTCGTGACTCGCCGTTTAAAATTTCGAACGGTGGTGGCAAATTCTCGTGTATTGTCAACGCAGTTAGCTCGCGAGAGCGAGCAAGCTTGACGGGTCAGCTTGCTTTCCACCCACAATGCGCATAGAAGAGTGGGGATGACCGACGATGCAGCAATCAGTCTCGAAGCACTCAAGCGTGAAGAAGCTCGCCTTCGAGAACGCTTGGCGAAGATTGAGCAAGTGAAGAGCCTTCTAAGCGAGCTCTCGTTGGATCAGCCCATCGCCGTCTCTCCAGATCGAACAGAAAACAAGGCTGCCAGCGCGTCCGAGCCTCCGCCCCCCCCTAGTGCGTCCGAGCCTCCGGCCGCCCCTAGTGTACTCGTCCCGGCCTTTGATGGCACGTTCCGGGGGTTGGTTTCCATCTACCGCGAAGACCAGCGATCCAATTACCATCAACTCAAACAAAAGGTGCGCGATAACTACGACAGTGGTTTTAAACGCCTGATAGAGGACGTGGGATCTGAACGGGTAGCAGAGTGGAGCGCGGACCGCGTCAAAGCCATCTACGATGAAAGCTGGGCGGCCGGAGGTAAGCTTGCGATGGGACGCAGCATGGTCGCTAAGGTTCGCTTGCTTTGTAGCTACGGCTCGACAGTTCTGAACGACGATGCCTGCACGCGTTTAGGTGCGATCCTGAGCAACATGAGGATTCCTGTTGCAAAGTCTAACAACGAGAGCATGTCGCGAGAGCAGGCACGCGCAATTCGCATCACCGCGCGGGAGCATTTTGGTTGGGACTCGATTGCTTTAGCTCAAGCGTTTCAGTTCGAGATTAAAAAGCTTCGGCAGGTAGACGTTATTGGAGCCTGGGTCCCGCTCAACGAAGGCCCGGATTCAGAAGTTCAAGAGGACGGTAGGAAATGGGTTCATGGGCTACGATGGTCTGATCTCGATGAAAACTTGATCTTGAGAAAAACGCTCACCAGCGGCCGGAGTAAAGATCAAAAGACAATCGAGTACAGCCTGAACCGCTTCCAAATGATCAGGGAAGAGATCAATCGCGTCCCTGAACATAGGCGAAAGGGACCCATGGTGATTTGCGAGTTCAATAATCAGCCATGGTCAACAAACGAGTTTCGCCGGAAATGGCGAATGGTAGCTGACAAAGCGGGCGTGCCGAAAACCGTCAAAAATATGGACAGCAGGCAGGACGAGAAAGCGGCCGACGATCCGGAAGTAGGCAGCACGTGAGCTAAACAAAAACCGGAGCCTCACGGCTCCGGTCTCTCTCAAACCAAGTGTGGCACCCGTTGAAGGCGGGTCGAAAGGTAGGTGGTACATGACAACATGAAGGTGTCGGGCACCTGGGAAGCTATCAGTCGCGTTGCGAGCGTGATCGGTAGCTTCCTTGGTCCAGTTAGAGGTTCTTCCCCGGCGTAGCTCAGAGGATAGAGTGCCCGTATGCTAAACGGGAGGTCACGGGTCCGAACCCCGTCGCCGGGGCCACCTCTAACGTAGTGGAAATCTCTTGAATCCGCAAGGCTTTGTCTGGCGCTCCCCGCCGGACTGTCTGTGCTTTGGACTCCACAAACGCCAGCCGATAACTACATCCGGCTCATGCAAAAGCGTATCGAGTATTGCACGCCGAAGGCCGTGAAGACCGCACCGGCCGGTCCCGAATGGATTCACGAAATCAAGATGGACGGCTATCGCGGTCTTCTCGAACGCGACGGCGATGCCGTGCGGCTTAGGTCTAGGTCGGGCCTCGATTGGACGTGGCGCTACCCCCTGATCGTCGGGGCCGCCCTGAAGCTGCGGACTAAGCGCTTCGTGCTCGACGGTGAGATCGTGATCCTCACGGAGCAAGGCGACGCGGACTTCGACGCCCTGCATTCCAACAAGCGGAACTCGGAAGCCCAACTCTACGCCTTCGACTGTCTGGCGCTCGCCGGTGACGACCTTCGGGAGCTACCCTTGTTCGAGCGCAAGGATCGCCTGGGGCGGCTGCTCACTGATCCGAACGCGGTGATCTTCCCCGCCCCGTTCCAGCCGGGCGAGCTAGGCCCCGGCCTGTTCCAGGCGGCGTGCAAGGCCGGGCTCGAAGGCATTGTCTCGAAGCGACGTGAGACGCGCTACCGGCCCCGCACATGCGATTGGCGCGACAGGTTGGCGGACTACAGGCGGGCACGCGATCGCTTCTTCAACTCGGTGACGCCGGCCGTCGCTCCCGCGGTCACCCTGGTTGAGGTTTCACACCTCTATTTGGAGAGCTTGCTGATTGAGATCGAAGCCGTGGCGGCCGCATAGGTTCAAGGAAGCCGGTCGCGAACGGAACAACTGCGGACGACATCACGGCCTTGCAGGTCTTCAGCAGTGGGTCAAACTACGACGTCGCCCCTGAGGCGGAGTTGGTCCGGTCTAGCCCGCTAAGCGGCAGGGCAGCGCCGGCTAATGTCGCTTTTCTGGAGGTGTGAGGGCGGCCGCCCATGCATCGTCGAGCACGCGGCTAACTTCGCCCGGCTGGAGGCGCAGGTTACCAAGCTCGTGCTGATCGAGCGGCCTGACTGTGGCCGCGTCGGAGCCGGAGGCCGCAAGGACAAGCCGGATCGCCTCGCGAGAGTCGGAGATAGCGGCCGCCCACATTTCGATGACGATGACTTCATTGCGGGTGACCGGCACCAAAACCCGCCAACCGGGCGCTGTTTCTTCCTCATCTCCGATCCAGGGTATTCGACTCGGCATAGCAGTCCAATTCTAAGGTGTGCCGGGGCTGAAGACCGGCTAGAGGCTGGCATGGGGCGTCGCTCAAAGGGCTCAAATCCGCTCGAAACGGCCGCGCGTCCCGTTTAGCGCCGACAGCGGATTTGGCAACGGGCCTCAACTTTGTTCGGCAAAGGACCAACAACGGAACTTCAGTTTTTCACAAAACTGGCCCGCCCATCTGGCAGATTTTTGCGCTCCGCTCTATGTTTTCGTGGGCCTACATGTGGAGCTTAAGATGGATGCTCGCTTACTTCGGAAGTATGGAATGGCCGCGCTGGCGAGCTGGGCGGCGCTCGTTGCTATTGGAACCCTTGTGTTGTTCGTCATGCGAGGCTGAGTCTCGGGTCGCCAAGTCCGCTTGGATCAAAATGCGAAGAACTCAGCGTAGCAAAACTAGTCCGCTGTGCTCCACTAAGCGGACCTTCATGAAGTGTGCCGTTACCTAGGCAGCGGACGTCCGCAACGGGTCAAAGGCTGCCCTAGTCAGCTTTCATGCCCGTGTTCGGGTTTGCTTCGGAAAGCGGACATCTCGGCGCGCTGACTTAAGGTCAGCCACGGGCCAAAAAGCGACATCACTCGATTACCTCATCGGCACGGCCGAGCAGCGTCGCTGGCATTTCGAGGCCGAGCGATTTCGCTGCCTTAAGATTTATAATCAACTCGAATTTGGTAGGTTGGTAAAAAGGGATGTCGCCGGGATTGGCGCCTTTTAGAATCATAGCGACGAAGTTAGCGAGGCGGCGATAGACGTCCACCTGGTTGATCGAATAAGCCATCAGTCCGCCAGCGTCGGCAAATTCGCGGAGCGGGTAGATTGTTGGGATCCGGCTCTTCGCGGCCAATTCAACAATCAGCGCGAGATGCGCGGCGTGCTCAGGTTCTTCAGATACCATGAGCGCATCCGTTCGATCTTGTTCCAGCGACCTGAAGACGCGCTCATACTCTACCTCGTCAAAGGCGTTGCCCAGTATAGCCGGTGACAACGCAATGCCCAGTCGTTTAGCCGCCTCTCGCGCCGCCGCACCTCTCGCATCCTCCCAGAATGGTCGTGATGCAAGGTAACTGACGATTGACAGCTTTCGCATCGCCTCGACCAGCAGCCCCATACGTTTCCCAATGATGTCCAATCCTCCGGCGATAGTAACGCCTGTGATGTTGCCGCCCGGCCGCGCGATGCTTGCTACGAGTCCCAAAGCAATCGGATCGATGACTATTGTCACAATCGGGATTGTCGTCGTCGTCATTTTAAAGTCCAACGATAGACGACCGCCCACCGCTAAGATCAAGTCGGGATGTGTGCTGACGACATCGCGGGCAAGTGCGGGATAGCGATCGGTTCGCCCTTCCCCAGAGTACCTCTCCACTCCGAGGTTTTTGCCCTCGACGTAGCCAAGACGACTTAGCTCGTCGAAAAACGCTCGGTACCACGGTGGACCGCTCACAGTCATTCTGCTGACCTTGCTCGCCGACTGAACGAAGGCCATCCGCTTCATCTTCGCCGGTTGCTGCGCGCGGGCCGCCAGTGGCCACGTCACGGCCGTGCCACTGAAAAGCGTGATGAAATCGCGCCGTCGCATATATCCCCCTAAGGGTAAGCTTCATCGGCGCCACAACCCTAGCACCTTGCGATGGAGGGTGGAAAGAAACAGTCAATTGGCCAGGACGCAGCGACCCGATGTCCGCTCCGGGTCACAAGCGGCTGTCTGGCAAGCGCTCCCCACGTCCGGTATGCCACCGGTAGCTGACATTGCAACGGCCGCATGGACCCTCTATCGCGTCGCTGCATTGACCACCGCCCGATAGAAATGATGCGGGAAGCGCGCCTGGACGACATCGGACACGGTCCCCAGGAAATCCCAATGCTCATTGATCGTCGCGCTGCCCTGAAGCACTGCGAGCGCTTGCAGCGGCAGACGCTTCTTCGTGCGACGACGCACAATGAGCACCTTGCCGTTGCTCACGATCTGGAACGTCTTGCGCTTCTGACCGTCCATGCGCTTCAACTGGCGACGCACCACGGTATGCACCGGGGCGCTGCCAATCGATCCGTAGGGTTTGATCAGGATGCCGCCGGTCGCGAGACGGCCGCTGCTATTGCGCTTCGAGTGGATCGACAGGGCATTGTCGGGATATTTCTCCTTGCCCGCACCGATGACATGGCGCTCCATGTACTTGTCAATGCTGCCAACCACTGCCGTGAGATTGCCGCCGTTAGCGGGGCGGATGCGGATGCCGTTGACCACCCACGGGCGGCGCAGGACGAAGATGCCTGGGATTTGGACCTTCAACGCCTGTTGCGCGTCCTTCGCGGTGAAGGTCAGCGCCTTGGCAGTTGCGGTGTTGACGCTGCGATCACGAAGCTGATCCAGCCGTTCGAGCATCCCCTTCGTGAGCGTGAGCGTGATCTGCACTACAGATAGCTCCGCACGATCCGCTCGACTTCGTCCGCGAGCTCTTCGGGGGTGGGAGCCTTCGCCGTGATGACGGTGAAGCCGAGAGCCTGAAGCCTCGGATGACGTTCCTTCTGCGCCTTCGAGCGCGACCCCTTAGGCGTCTTCAGTTCGATGCCGAGCAGAAACCCGCCGGCGATATAAACGCGAACGTCGGGCTCGCCCGCCGTAAGGCCCGTGACCTTGGCTTCCATGCGCTCGCGTCGCGAACGCTTGGCTCGGTTCATATCACCGGCACAGGTGATCGGGAGCCCAGCGTCTTCGAGCGCGTGAAGGCGTGCGACGACTTCCGCCTGATAGCGCCACTCGGGAATGGTATCGACGATCCGGGTTTCCATGCGCGAATGCTCGCGCAGATCGCCGCATCGAAAGAGACCGATCCGGTCTCAGTCATTGCATATTCCGGTTCAGCCCGGTAAGCGGAAGTGCTCGGCACGGACTGTAAGGTCCGAGATGGGCCACAAGCGGCCGTCCCATCAGCCGCAACCATCCGCCCGTGAACCACGGCTTCGCTGCGTCACATATCGGCCCGAGTGTCCAGGGTTGGCGCCGATCCCAACGGGGGCAGACGAACGGGCTACTTCAAATAACCTACATAGTAGATACCAATCACGTTTCTCGAAGCCTCAAGTATCGGTTTGTACCCTGTGATGTAGGGTTTGCCGAGGATGTCTACTTCCCCATAGAAGGCTTCGCCTTTCCTGATGGCCTCAATGGCTTTGCCTTTCGGATCCAGGACTGTTCCAATCGCTCGTGAGCCATCATCTTTCTTCACATTGGTGGCGACGCGGATGTACTCGTCACCACTCTTCACGAAGATGGTGGCCGTCCCCTGAGCCTGCTTTACGACCTCATCAACGACCTCGAAATTGTTGTTCATCTTGGTTGAACCAAAATAGATGGCAGGCGCTGGCTTGCCGCCGACAGCCTCTGTCCCTTCGATCTTAGGCGGACCTAGTTTATTCGCCGTCGATTCCAGGAGCTCCATCGCGGCCTTGACCTTCGCATCCTGAGCCTGACCAACGTTCGGCAGAAACATAATGGCCCCGATGAGGCACGCGATTGCCCAGATGCCGTTTGCTGTTTGCTTGAGGTTCATGACCCTTCCTCCAAAAAAACGCCTGCATGCGACCAACGGTCGTCTCCGAACCTTCGGCGAAGATCATGCTGCGGCGGCTTCGGGTTTACCGACATTCGATGACCTCGCACTGATAGGCGTGCCGGGCACCGCGTCTCGACCAAGTCCCGGCATACTCGTGGACTAGATCATCCTTGGATCAATCGAATGTACGCCTCTAGAGTTTTCGTCAAAGAGGCACGCGGGCCAAATCCCGCTCGTACGGCAGCTTACTGCTAAAACACGGCGCGGCCCACTCCCAATTTGGACAGCATTTCTGCCTGTAAGAAGATCGTTCAGCGAGCCGGCCCTTGGGCCGTTGCATCTATGTCTATGTCGCAGTTGGGTCAATCGCGCCGGTTTGGCGCTCGGTCACAAACTTCCGGTCCACCCCTCTGAGCCGACATGTAGCGGCGCCGCGTCAACGTAGCGACGGGCCAATAGGTGACCTTCGAGATGTAAGAGGCCGTCAACGTCAGCTAGCGAATAGCCTTGCATCTTATTGCTCCCGCACGCCCCCCTTCCTCAGCCCATCGACAATGTCGTCGATCTCGCGCCGAAACTGCGGGTTAGTTGAGAATGCATAAACAAGTTGACCGTACGCTTGCACGGTGAAGTTTGGTCGAACCTTATTCAATTCGGCCAACGCCTGCCGGGCCTGCTCCAATTGTCCAGTAGTTCCGTAAGCCGAGACCAAATCTATATAGGCGTACGCGTACAAGTTGTTCAGATTGACCGCGCGCCGGCATTCTTCGATGGCTTCTCCATATTCGTGCAGGTGCAAGTGTGCATGGCAGAGCCAGAAACGCCAAAGAAAAGCAACAGGATCTCTGGGACTGAGACGGAGAGCCAACTGGGCCGGGGAGAAGGCTTCGCGCGCCCGCCCGGAGACGATCAATGCGATTGCTTTACTACCGTGGGCAGTTGGATAATTTGGATCAATTTCGAGCGCAGCATCGTATTCAGCCAATGCCTCCTCGGGGTATCCAAATACAAGAATGTTTCCCTTGACCGCATGGGCCCTCGCGCTTGGCGAGCTTTTGGACAGAACTCTGTCGATGAGGTCGATCGCTTGCTTTTTGTCTTCAACAACGGACGCAGACCATCCGTTGTTCACATCTGCGGCTAAACACTGCGCTTTCCCGACCATGGCCTCAACGTTGTCCGGATCGAGCCGTAGCGCACTGTCGAACGAGTCCTTTGCCTGGGCATTTTCTGTCTTCGACCGTGCCTCATAGAACTTTGCCCAGCCGCGCATACTGAAGTCCATGGCGTCAGGATTGCGTGATCGGTCCGCTTCGCTGCGGCGGCTTTCGGCCTGGATCAGTTCAATGTTCAGCGAGCGGGCGAGCCGCGCCGTGATCCGGTCCTGCAACGCGGCGACATTGGTACGATCGCCATCGAAACGATCCGACCAGATGTCGCGGCCGCTCGGAAGATCCGTAAGGGATACGTTGACCCGGACCTGATCCCCGTTGCGCCGCACCGCGCCCTGGACTGCCCACCGGATGCCAAGATCCTTGCCGAGCGCCTTAAAGTCGATTTGCTTGTTTTTGTATGTAAAGGCCGTCCCGCGTCCGATGACGAACGCGCCAGGCATTTGCGCGAGATCGGTCGTTAGATCGGTCGTAATGCCGTCAGCGAAATAGTCCTGCTCCGGATCGTTGTTGAGGTTTGCGAATGGCAGGACAACGAGAGACAAACGGGGAGCAATGTTGGGCCGGGCCGTAGCCTCCCTCTGCGTTTGTTGCTTGTCCGGAAACACGTCGGTGCGGAGCGTCTTCCACACAGTCCAATAGCCGACGAGGCCACCCGCGATCGCGCCGATAGCCGCAATCGAAGCGAGCGCCCCGCCGATCAATTGCAATCGGACCCGGAAGCGACTCTTAAAGTTGCGAGTCGATGCCGGTTGGTCCGGAGGCTCGTCATCAGATGGCGTTTTGTTCAGTGGGTCACTATCGGATGCCGGCTTATTCGGTCGGTCGCTGGAGACTTCTGAGTCCGTCACCATTGCCTCCCCGCAGGGGCCAAACGCCCGGATGCTCGAACCTAGCAGAGTTTTGTGGCTTTGCGTTGGTCAAGGTTGCTGACTAGGTTCACGGCCCTTACAAGTTGTTGCGGTGATGTTGAATGGACGTCCGGTTCGGGTCATGAGCCGCTATTTGGCCTTGGAATGACCTGTTTCTGGATAAGCCCTAATAGCGGACTTTGGCTGAGCCACCCCTGGGCATACAATATCGGTTGATATTCACACCACAACCAAACGACCACCTCACCGGCTCGCCGTACTTGCGCATGAAATACCGCGTTCCCGTGCGTCCTCGATCTGACATGCGAACCACTGCCGAGCGGATCGCGCCCATGTTCTCGAACATCTCGCCGATAAGGGTGACCCGGTCGCGAGCGATCTTGCCCTTGTTCACGATCTCATAGACGGCAATGCCGGATGCGCCGGCGGCTTCGATGTAGGACATCATGCGCTCTTCGTCGGTCAGGGCCTTCGAGAGCCGGGTCTTGGTCTGCGGTTGCTCGCCGAACTGCTCTGAGCCAGCCATGGCGAGGTCCGGCTGCGTCTCCGCGACGACGGGCATCGTGTGCGGCCTATCGAGCCAGAGCGCGTCCCTGATTGCCGCAACGGGAATGGCGGGGTGTTCCTTGGCGAACGTCCGGCAGAGCGTCATCAGGTTCGTCGCCTCGACCGCCAGGGCGAACTTGATCTCGGCCTTGACCGCCTGGTTCTCGTTCCATGCGCCGCCGGGATCGCGACCGAGCAACAGCCGCATCTTCAGGAACGTCGGATGCGCCTGGGTGAGGAAGCCAGCCAGTGTCGGGTCGATCAACGGCGGCTGCTCGACGCCCCTCGCCTTCGGCCGACCTCGACCGGGGCGCATCGCCGCCGGGAAGACCCTGCCGTGCCCAGCGCGCATCGAGAGCCAGATGGTCCGCTTCCGGTGCAGATACCGAGCGATGGCCTCTGCCTCGCTGGGATGGCACGGCAAGGCGTTGGCGAAGCCAACGAAGGACCATCCATCGTCCGGCACGGTCAGAAACGCCGACTTGGCGTCCCATTCCGACATGACCTTCCTGCGCATCGGATAATATCCACTTCGATCCGTCGTTTCGCGGTTTCTATCCGTCAGAGGGCATAACCTCAACTGACGATTTCGGGGTTTCGCCCCTATATATAGATGTAACCACCTACACACATATCTTTCTCATAATAAATTACAACTATATATTACATCTATATATATAGGGGATACCCTCAAATGGTCCCCCAGCCCCTATCAAAAACAGGGGTTTAGTTTTGAGGCGGTCATCGCGCAAAACCCAAACCCGGCTCCAAAGATAATATGGAGTTGGCGATTTCCATGCGCGGGACCGGCCTGCTCTTTACCGCTCGCTAACCATCGGCCTGCGGCCATCCGTCAACATCCCTATCAAAACCCTTGCGCGACGGATCATCCATCGTGTATCCGTTGATTCCACCGGAACCGGCCTGATTCACGCCGGACGGGGACGGGAAATCCACACCGCACATCGCCGATCTGAACAACGCCCTTCGGGGCGAACGGGAGAGCTTTGTCTATGTCTCAGAACTATCCGAACAAGCCGGGATCGAAGGGCGGGGGCGCTTCGAAGGACGCCGCCGAGCGGGTCGTCAGCCGGGCCGAAATGCTCCGCATCGCGATCATCGAACTGATGCTCAACGGCTACCGCCTGACCGCTGACGAGATCGCGTCGCAGATGAGGGAAAGCGTTCTCGCGATCCGTCCGCGCGTCTCGGAACTCGTCAAGATCGGCACGCTCGTCAAGCTGACCGACCGCCGGAAGAACATCAGCGGCATGACGGCTCACGTCCTCCGTCACAAGGACAGCCTGACCGCCGTCGATCTCCCCCAGGCGACTCCCGCAAAGCCGCGTCGCTCCGCGCCGCAGGCAATGCACACCGATCAGAACGCCTTGTTCGGTTGAGGGGGAGCGCCATGACTGACTTCCTGCTCACGCACAACGAAACGATGCTGACCCGCAAGGCGCTCGGCCTCGAACACGGCAACTCGGTCAATCGCAACCGCGTCGCCGTCCACGACACCGGGTACGACATCGCGACCGCCCAGCGCCTTGTCGGCAAGGGCTACATGGTCGCCACCCCGGATCGCGACTTCGGCTCGATGCGCGTCTTCGCCGTCACGGCCGCCGGGGCCAAGGCCATCGGCAAGAAGCTGCCGCCCGCTCACGTCGTCCTGCCCATCGCCGCCTGACCCCTTCCCCAACCTGCAAGCGATCCTTGCAGGTTCACCCTCTCATGAAAGTCACCACCATGTTCCGCCTCTACTTCATGCTCGTCACCGCCGGGCTCGGCATCTCCATCGCCACGGATGCCGCGCTCAGTGGCTATACGCTGACCGCCGTCGTGTTCACCGCCTCGACCCTGTTCATGCTTGTCTACGGTTGGTTCGATCTCCGCGCCTCGACCGCGACCAAATCGCAGACCGACATCCTTCGCCGCAACATCAACTGGCTGATCGCGGCGAACGCGAAGCGCTCGGCCGACGCCGCCGTGTACGTCCATGCGCTGCAAGAGGCCCGCGTGTATCTTCACGCCGAAGCCCTCGACGCAGCAATCCAGATCGTCGAAGACGCGCTCGCCGAACATCACGACCCGGCCACTGCCGTCCGCTTCTGCACCGATTGGCTGACCGACATCGTCCACGACGCCAACAAGCATTGGTGGACCGACCCGGCCACCGGCGCCGATCTCCGCAACGAACGCTACATCGTGCCGACGAAGCTCATGCTGACCGTCAGTGAGATCGCCGAAGCGATGGAGGCCGACCGCAAGCAGCTTCCCGACGACAAGCTTCCGCAATTCAGCGGCCTGAACGTCGAGATGGCCGACGCACTCTTCCGCATCTTCGATCTGGCTGGCGCGAAGCGTCTGCCCATGGGTGATGCAGCCGCCGCGAAGTTCATCTTCAACATCTCCCGGCCTGATCACATGGCGAGCGCCCGCATGGCAGTCGGCGGAAAGGCGTACTGAACCGTGGACATCAAAGAGATCGAAGACGCGCTCGACTCCATCTTGACCGCCTGCATCGATTGGAAGGCGAAGAAGGGTGTCATCCTGACCAACGATACCCCAGGCGCAATTCGCTTCGAGATCGGTGGCAAGAGGATCAAGACCCGTGACGAGATGCGCGTTCATGAGTTCACGAAGCATCCCGTCTACGGAGCACTCCGATACGCCGTTCGTGATCTTGGCTCCATCGCCCACAAGAGCGGCGTGACGTTCGAGCAGATGAAGGATTTGGCAGAGCGCGCCTGTGACCGCCATCCGAGGACTTGGTCTCGCAGGATGTCGATCATCGACTGTTGGTGGGACGGCATCGGGGATTGGGTGCATTGACCATGGCGAAGATGAGCAAGGCGCTGGCCTTCGTCATGGCGAACAAGGCTCCGACCCATGGCGATTACGCCATCGCGCAAATCGTCATGATCCTCATGCGGAACGGATACGAGGGCTCGGAAACTAGCTACTCGGGTCGCATCCGCCTTCACAGGCCGGACACTGATCTGCGCGTCACGGTCGGCAAGATCACGACCGCTTTCTACAAAACGACCGATGGCGAGGCGAACTACATCGCGAACATCGACACCAAGAATCTTCTCGAAATCCGACGACACGTTAGGAGTGAACGTCTTGACTAAGCAGATCACGATGACCACCACCCTGCTCGCCCAGGCGCAAGCCTTCGTGGATCGCAAGTACGTCGTCACGGCGGACGAGCGGCAGAAGGAAATGGGGCTCGGATACGTCACCGCCGAGCGCACCGATCTCGCACGCGAGATCGCCAGCTTCACCGCCAGCGTCGAGGGCTCGGCCGTCGAGCGCATTGATAACGCATCACAGGCCGCGTCCGAGACCCAGCCGTCTTGGAAGCACCGTTGCTTCCGCATCATGGGCGCGCTCGGCCTCGACTACGGCGATCCCGATTGGGTGATGCCTGACGAGCAGAAGAAGCTCGACGTGGCCGAAGCCCGCATCGCCGAACTCGAAACGAAGCTGGCCGAGAGCGAGAAACGCATCAACGGCCTCCGTTCGGCCGTGCGAGCAGAAGGCTACGCATGAGGACGTTGGTCCGCCTTCCGATCTCCCAGGCGGCGTTCGCCGAGATCGCCGCCAAGCTGCGCGCCGCTGACTACGGCCACTGCTTTCTGACCACCGGCGAGATCGCGATGGATGGCATCGCGGTCGAGCCCGATCCAAACGCCTTCATGCCACCGGGCGTCGTCGAGGTTGATCCGAGGGACATCAATCGCGACCGCTTCCGCGAAATCTATGGACTCGACAACTTGGGGAACGAGAACAGTGAAACTTGAGAATTTCCACGCCGTCGCCGAACTGATCAAGGAACGCGACTACCTGCTCGGTCTGCTTATCCGTCTCGGCTCGGAGACGAAGATCACGATCAAGACGCCGATGCAGAGCAACCAAGACCTTCGCCCCGATCTCGTCGAGCGCATGCTGCCCGAGATGAAGGTGGTCATCGAGCAGGGCATCGCCGTCGTCGGCGAGAAGCTGGCCGCGCTCGGAGTCACCAGCGAACAGGATGCCGCATGATGGCGCGCATCCTGACCAACGTGGACGTGAAGATCGTCAACCGCACTCGGGAGAACGGCAACCCGTTCGCCGAGTTGCTGCATACCTGGGTCGAGGGCGGCCTGCATCGCACCGCTCTGTCTCGCGTGCCGTGGACTATCAACGACACGCCGCACAATCGCGCCTTTCAGATCGAGGCGTTCAAGAACCGTCAACTGCGCGCTTAAGGCGACCGAAATGAGCGCGCGCCGTAAGAAGATTCGCGAGAAGGTGATGTCTCGCGTCGAGATCGTCGAAGGGCCTCTCGATACACCGTGCCACTTGTGGACCGGACCAACGTCGGGGAGCAAAGGCAGGGGGAAGGACTACGCGCGCATGTGTCTCGATGGCGGCACCATGGCCGTTCATATCGTGATGTACGTGCTCGAACACGGTCCGATCCCTCCGCGCAAGCAACTCGATCATCGCTGCCGCACTCGCCGATGCGTGAATGCGGATCATCTGGAAATGGTGACGCACAAAGAGAATATGCGTCGCCGAGACGAGGCCAAACGCTTCGAGTGTGAAGCCGTAGCGGCCTTCTAGGAGAACGACAACATGAAGCGCTTTATCAGCGCGGTCGCATTCGCGGCCGTGATGGGAACCTCTTTGCCTGCGTTCGCGTCCGACATTCGTTCCATCATCGACGCCGCCGCAGACGCCCAGGGCATCCCTCGCGCCCTCGCCCATGCCGTGGTCAAGGTCGAGAGCAACTACAACTGCCACCTTCGCGGAAGCGCAGGCGAGCGCGGGATCATGCAGGTCAAGCCTGCCACTGCCCGCGAGGTCGGTGTCACCGGCAACCTGTTCGACTGTGCAACGGGCGCTCGCGCTGGCATGGCCTACCTCCGCGTCGCGATCTCGCGTGGCGGCTCCGGCTGTGCTGGCGTGGGCCTTTATCAGCGCGGCGTCTACGCTCGACCGATCTGCACGTCCTACGGGCGAAAGGTGATGCGTGCAGCCGCGTTGCTTTAACGCACTACCCCGCTCCGTTTTTGGATCATCCGGTTTAGTACGGAGAATTTTGTCCAACGTATTAACCGCACGTTTCATTGACGGATGATCCGTCGAACAATTAGAAACAATCCAAGACGCAGAGAGAATCTGCGCCTTGGGTGGCATCACACCCAGCCAGTATCGTCGGGGGCTGCCCGACAGAAAAGGACCGTCAATCGTGAATAACCGGGGCGACGTGCTCGCGCTTGCATCAGCGTTGAGCACTGGGGAAGAAGTGACTCTTGGGCCGACTGATATGGCGACGTGTGCCGCAGCGCTCAAGTTCTACGCAAACGAGCACCGCAAGGCAGATGCATTGAGGATGATGAAGATTCCGGCGTTGATCGCCGCCGGATTGATCGGAACGATGGCAGTCGGTGGGTCGTCTATCGGCAATACCGAGGTCTCGATGATGGAACTCCCGGTTCAACACTTCGAGCACTACGTCCGCCGCACGATCAAACCCCTCCCGCACATCTCGCCCGAGTCTCTCGCGGCCCAGCGCTTCGCCGCGACCTTCCCTCAAGACGGCTAGTAGCCGTCCACAACTTGAATGGAATTAGCCCGCTTCGAGCGGGCTTTTTTTTGTGCTCGGATGGTCCTGGCGAGGGTGCAAAGCGACAGGGTGCAATCAACTAGGAGGTGCGATATAGCCTAAGAGTCGCGCCAAGAAATGTTACCTGCGCGCAACAGCGACGAGCGAAAAATGCGTGCAGAAGAGAGTTGGAGACTGACGTGAAGATCAACCTTCCTGAGGTAGACTTAAAGATCGTGCAAACCCTTGACAGCCTTGAACTCAAGGACGAGCGCGGTCGGCAGGTCGGCCAATACTTCTACGGAAAGGGGCGGGGGCGAACCGTCTTCCTATTTGGGCAATACAGGGGGAGCTACAAAACCCATGCTGAATGCCAAGCCTTCATTGATGGAGTGCTTGCGGTGATCGGCACCGTAGACACATCAACGCAATCCAAAGCCTTCGGCGGGGTGTAAGAAAAAAGGCCCAGACGCAGTTGCGGCCGGGCCTAAGTCTGGGATTAGTTGCGCCCCGCGGCCCCAGCATCGGGCCGGGGGGCATGATGATGCCGGAGCCTTGGGAGCGCGACAGCCTCATAGCAGACCAATGCAAGGTTGCAAGCTAGTTTGCAGTTGCATGGGGGCTCACACCGCGAACCAACGGTGCGACGGACGGCCGCCGGTCTTGGTCGAGGCGAACCGCTGCTCGATCTGCTTGGACTCGAGAAGCTGTTGGGTGATGTCGTTCAGGCGGCGCAGGTCGAACTCGCCGTTGACCATCTTCTTCAGCGTTGAGCTAGTCACGCCGTCTGATCCGGCTTCCTTGATCCAGCGGCGGACCTTCAGGTACTCGGCCTGCTTGTCGTTGAGGGCCAGCCGGTCGCTGACCTCGACGATGCAGTGCCGGGTCGAAAGCTCCATCAGCTTCGCCGCCCAATCGACCAGATCGCGCGTGAGCACCGGCCGGATAGGATCGACGCCGATGGCGACGATATGGGCGACGCGCAGGGCGACTTCCATGGTGCGGGTCCACAAGGCAGCCAGGTCGGGCGAGCACGCCTCCCCTCGCCGCCTGAACGCCAAGCGCAACTCCATCCACCGTTCCTTCGCACCGACGCCCCAATCGGCCACGCGGGGCCGCAGGATCGGACGCGACGACGAGTCGCCCAGGTTGCCAGCCCCGTTGTGGGTGATGATCGCCCGGCAATCCTCGATCAGCTTGGTCGGCGGTTCGAGCGTCGCCTTCGGCTCGACGCCGTCCGCCGGGTCGCCGGTGATCGTGAGGACAAGCCATCGCGGCAGGAAGCCGTCCGAGATACCCTTGCCCGACATGGACGGCCAAAAGTCGTGAGGCGTGGACGTGCCATAGATCGAGAAGTTGGGGTTATAGATCGGCACGGCGCTTTCGGCCGCCGACGCGGTGCCCTTGTAGAGCGAGTCCGCCGAAGTGAACATCTGCATGAGCATCTGACGAATGCTCGACTGATGCGTCCCGGCGCGCCGGTCCATGATCTTCGCGATGAAGGCCCCGAACTCGTCCATGAGCGACAACTGCGACGGGTTGTGCTCGATGGTCTTGCGGAGCGCCGAGTCGGATAGGAAGCCTTCCGGCCCGAGATAGCGATCGAGGCCCGACTCCACAGCCAGCCGGGACAGTGCCTTGCGAGGATGGTCCTTGCCGTAGCCAGCGGGGGCCAGGGCGACGATGTAGAGATTGGTGCGGAGATTGGTAGGCCCCGCGTGATGCCGCCCAGCGAGCGTCCCCACGAAGCCTAGCGCCGGTCCCAGGGCGAGCGGACGCGACGGACTCGACGTTGAGGCGGCGATCCAATCCATGATGTCCCCGACCAATCCCGGCGGATGGCACAGGGCCTCCAATTCCCCCATCGTGGGCGTGATTTCATTGTGGTCGGCATCCGTAGAAGGATCTTCAGCGGCCTCGCCAGCGGGCTCCGCAGGCACCGTAGCGGGCACGCCAGTGACCATTGCGAGCATCGCAACTTCATAGGGCTGCGGGTTGGCCTTGACCCACGGCGTAACCCCGGCCGCCATCTGGCGCTCGACCCACGAACCCGGCTCCATGCTCGGCGCGGCCTCAAGGATGGCCTTCTCTCGCGCCGCGATCCGGGCCTTGTCGCGCTCGGCGGCTTCCGCCATCTGCGCGGCTTCCTTCCGGCGCGAGCGCAGGTCGATCTCGACGCCGAAGTTATAGCCAAGCTGCTCGCCCAGCCATTGCACGGCCGCGTCACGCTGCGCCTCGCCAAGCTCCATCGACTTCATGACGACGTTGATGGGCGTGAAGGTCTCCATGGTGCCGAAGTCCTGAATGCCGCTCGGATCGAACGACAGGTTCGGATGACGCTTCGCCATGGCGCGGCCCGAGCCGGACGAACGCCACGGAGCGACGGCGCGATACTTGGCCCCGAGCCAACGGCCCTTCGGCAGCGCCAGCTTGCCGACCCACGCATGGAGGTTCGCCAGCGCGTCTTCGTTCAGCTTTCGGAAGAAGTCCGTCGAATGGTACTGGCTGACATCGGGGACCTCGCTCGGCGGCTCAGAGCGCCGATCCGCCTGGGGATCATAGCCATACGCCTTCAGGACTTCGCCGATGCGCTCGGCGATGTCATCGGGCAACTCGGTCAGTTGATCGAGGCGCACGTCGAGCAGCGTGTCATCGGTCCACCAATAATAGGGTTCGCCGGTGTCGGGATGGATCGAGGGCGGCAACACGGTCTGCTTGCCCTCCGCGAGCAGATCGACAAGCCCGACGCGCTCGGGGGTGCGGAAGTTGCGCGAGCGGATTGCGTCGGTGTTACCGCGATAGAAAAGCGAGATGCCCTTGCGGCCCTTCTTCTGCACGTTCGAGTGCGGCAGCATTTCGAGCAACGCATCCATTGCGGGCTCGAAGTCGATGTCGATGCAGATCAGACCAAGGCCGCAGGCCACGCCGACACCGGCGTTCGGCCACTTCGACCAATAGTTGATCTGCAACTGTCTCGGGCGCGTGGTGCAGTAGTCGTTCCAGCCGTTCGCGGCCTTCCAGCTTTCGTCGGCATAGGTGCCCGGCAATTTGCTGTTCGGCATAATCGGGATCGGGCTATAGCCGTTCTCATAGAGTCCCGGTCCGGCCTGGGTGAATGGCGAGTCGATCATCAGCGTGAATCCTTAGAACGGGGCAGTGCCAGCGGCGACACGCTTGCGCATGTTCTCGCCGTATGAATTGAGGATGGTGGACAGGAAGTTGCCCCACTCTTTCTCGCTCAGTTCGGACAGGTTGAACTTGCCCAGGCGTTCAAGGTACGCACCGGCGTCAGCGCCAGCGTCTTGAAGAGCAAGGTTCTCGGTCGCAGTCAGAGACTTCGGCGGCATGTGGAAGACGGCCTTTCCTAGTGAGATACAGTCGGGCTCTTCGCAGAGCCAAAGGATCGGCTTGCCACCCTTCGGGGCGTAGCCAAGTCCGGTTGCCTCGCGGCGGCAGACGCCGCAGCAAATCGGTTCAGGATCAAACACGCGCATTGTTGTCGTTGCTCGCTAGACGTTGACGGATCGCGCGCTTCATCTGCGACACGCAGTTGTCGGCAGACCGGACATCACCGGCGCTCGACGGGAAGAAGAACTTGAAGGACTTCCCCTCGCCTAGCTGCACAACAACATACGGATGCTTCCCCGCCATCAACGGCTCGAACGAGTAGCCGTGCGCCGTCAGGTAGGCGCTTAGCTTCTGATACGACTCATTGCGCCGTATCGCCTTGTGAAAGTTGTTCCCCATGATCGTCCCCCTCAGAACGGAATGTCGTCGTCGAGATCGGTGTTGTCCCAAGGCGCGCGCGTCTGCATCAGCGGCGGCGTGATCTGCGCATTCCATGGAGCCGTGGTGCGAATCTGCGCGACGGGCTTCTGATACCCAGGCATCACGGCCCGGTTGTTGTCGTTCGCCACGGGAGGGTTGGTCGCCCAAGGCTTCGGCTTCGCGGCAACTTGAGCGCGGTACGCTGCCGCCTCTTGCGGCTTCCCGTTCAGTTCAAAGTTGCGCGCGATCATGTCGTCACGGTTCGGCGGCGGCGCTGCGACGACCGAATGCGACTGACCTTCCGGCGCGATCTCGCCCAGCTTGCGCGCGACGATCTCCCAATGCTTGCCGTTCGCCTTGATCATGATCTCGGCCGTCTCGCGAAGCTCTTTGGCGCGCGTGAAGGTGTCGGCGATGGAGAACGGTGCATCGTCATTGCCGCCGTGCTGCTTCCACCACTTCTCGAATTTCATGCGCGCATAGCCCTTATGCTCGGGGCAAATCCATTCCTTGTGAGAGACGGAGCCGCACAGATACTCGACACGGATGCTCGGCGTGCCACCCGGCTTGTCATGGCGATAGAACGTGCGCCGCTTCACCGCCACCCAATCGGGCTTCGACGTAGACATGATCGGCGTCACGTCGGCGGTCTGCTTGATGTTCTTTTCGACATCGCGCTCGAACTTGTGACCGCAATCCGGGCACTCGCTAAGACCGGCGAAGATCAACGAATGGCACGTCGGACATTCCTTCACCGGGGCCTCGCCCCCGCCCTTCCCCGGCTTCTTGATCGTGACCCGATCAATGGGGCCGTGACGCCGGACGTTGCCGCCGAAGTCGAGAACGAGGCAGTCTTCCTTGCCGTTGCGGACGGACTCTTCGTAAGTGTCGCCCAGGAGCCGCGTCCCGCGTCCGCACATCTGGACGTAAAGCTGCGTGCTATCCGTCGCGCGCAACAGAGCGATCAGGTCGAGGCGCTTGATGTTCGTGCCGGTCGTGAGCACGCCGAAGTTCGTGACGGACGTGAGCTTGCCGGACTTGAGGTCTTCGAGAATCTGGTTGCGCTCGCCCTTCTCCATGCCGCCATGGACCGTCTCGCACGAATAGCCGCGCTCGCGGATCGCATCGCGAACGCTGAATGCGTGATCGACGCCAGCGCAGAACAGAAGCCATGACCGGCGCGGCCTCTCGTTGCTGGCGGCGTAGCCAATGATTTCATCGACCGCCGCCTTCGTGACCTCGCCCTGATCGAACACCGCCTTCAACGACTTGTCGGTGAACTCGCCGCCAGATCGGCGAAGCTTGCTCAGATCGATCATCGTCGTCGCGGTGGCCGTGGCCTTCGAGACCAACGGGCAAAGGAAGCCCTTCTCGATCAGTTCGCGGATCGAGATTTCGTAAACGATGGCGTCGAACATCGCGTCGTCGCCATCCGTGAGCATGCCCGAGTTGGTGCGATACGGCGTGGCGGTCAGGCCAAGGATCAGCATCTTCGGATTGATCAGCTTCAGCGCGGCGATGAATTTGCCGTACATGGTCTGCGCGTCCGGCGGCAGCATGTGCGCTTCGTCGATGATCAGAAGGTCAACGTGGCCGATGCGAGCCGCGTGCCGCCACATTGTCTGAATGCCGCCGAAGACGATCTGCGCGTGCGCCTCTCTGCGGCCCAGGCCAGCCGAGAAGATGCCAGCCGGGGCGAACGGCCAAAGGCCCATAAGCTCGGCGTAGTTCTGCTCGATCAGTTCGGAGACGTGCGTAGCCATGACGATGCGCGTCTGCGGCTCGAACCCGATCAACTCTTCTGTGATGGTGCCGAGCACCGGCGACTTGCCGCCGCCGGTGGGGATCACGATCAGCGGGTTTCCGTCCGGCTTTTCCGACCAATAGTCATAGACAGCGTCGATTGAGTCGCGCTGATAATAGCGAAGCTTGAACGCCATCAGAGAGCAGCGCCAAAAAGTGAATTGTCGTTAGCTGCGCGAGCCGGATGGCCGGGCAGATGAAACAGGTTCGGGGTGCCGCCGGTCTTGCCGACTTCGTTGCCCCATTGATGCCAACCGGCGCGAGCGTGGCGCGCGAACAGTTCGATGTACGGGCCATCGAGCAGACGTTCGATTCGGTTGTAGGCTTCGAGCGGCTTGGCCGAGTGCTCGCCGCGCGGTGCGAGGATGGTCTTGTCGTTCGGATCGAGGTCGAGGATCAGGCGCTCAACGCCCTTCCCGTTGCGCTTCGGTTTGCCGCGCGTGCCGAACAGGCAAATCTCGGGATTCGCGCGCGTCCAATAGCCCATGCCCATGTGCGGGCGCAGAGCACGGCCGACCTTCACGTAGTAGAACAGGATCGTCTTGTATTCGAAGCCCCACTCATTGAGGACTTCAATGCCCTGGGGGATCATCGTGTCGATCACCCACAAGCCGCAGGCAGCGTCTTCCGGCACGATCTCGCGCACCGGCAACGCCTTGATCTCGTTCAACGGCATGCAGTCATAGTGCTCTTCAGGCGAGCGCTCTTTGCCTTCCTCGCTCCACGTCTCGAACATCCAAGCCGGATCGCCATAGACAAACGGAAAGCTCACTGAAGAACCTCCGTCAGATCGGGCTCATAGTCGGTGTCGTCGTCGCGCGATCCGGCCGACAGGTCGAAGAAGGTGATCTTCCCCTTCTTGATCGGCTGATGCGTCGCCTTGTGATGGCAATCGCAAAACGACTTCTCGTTAGTCGTCGGCGCGCCGCAGACGAAGCCTCGCATACCGGATTGCCCAGGCAGGAAGAACATGCACTGACCGCGCATCGTCTCGATGAAGCGGGTCTTGAACGGATAGGCGGACATGCGCGTTATTCCCCTTGCGCTGCGTAGTGATCAGTCAGGCGGATGAACTCGGCGAAGGTGATCTCTTCGCAGAGGGGTTCGGTGTCGCGAGGATCGGGTTCGCCGGGGAGCGTGGCGAACAGGCTGCCGCTTTCGGGGTGGTGCCAGTAGCGACGCTCGGGCTCAGGCTTCACGCCATCGCGCCACTCGCGGCCGTCATGCAGCGTGTAAAGCGCCCACTCTTCTTCATCGCTCGCGTCGATCAATTCGCCTGGGACAAGCGACGGGAGAAAGAGATGCGCGGGACACGCCTGCTTCTGCTCGGCGAGCGAGAGCGGCTTGTTCCAACGGGCACACGACCAAGCGGCGTCGCCGAACATCTCGGGCGACGCGTGAATGCAGGTCCGGCACGAAATGCGAGCGAACGAATGCTCATGACAGTTGGCAAGATGGTTGCACATCGTCCGGCACTTGAAGGCCATCTTCGCGTTGGGATCGTCGTGCAGACGCGGCGGCGGGTTCGCGTACTTGATAATCCGCTCAGCGCGAGCGAGCAGCCGGATCGCTTCAGCGTGGTCCGTCTCGATGCGCTCGCTGTAGACTTCCCCGGTGTTCTTGTTCCGGCAGATGTAAAGGCCGCGCTCGAAGCCGAAGAGATGGCAATAGGTGTTCAACTGAACCCAGTGCGTGAAGTAGCCCTCGCGAACACCGAGCTTCTTCACCTTGTCCCAATAGGTGTCTTTCATCGACTTGGCTTCGACGACATGCCAAGTCGCAGCCGCTTCCGGCAGGCCGAGCACCTTGCCGTCCGTCTTGCCGCGAACGTGGCCCGAGACCGCCGTGGCGCGATACTGCTTGCCGCGCGCGTCGAACTCGTCCACTTCGCAGCCGATCATGCGCAGCGCATTGAGCAGCCGCGTCTCTTCGATCTCGCCGGTCTCGAACGTGATGGCCTTCAGGCCGTCGATCACTTCGGGCTTCGAGGCCCAGCGAAAGGTGTACCAAAGCGCGCGCTCGCACTCTTCGCCTAGCAGCGATATCGAGATGCCGAGAGAGTCCCAAGCTTGGCTGCGCGACTTTGCATAGGCCGCATAGATGGCTTCGGTGGTGGCGCTAAAGGGTCTCGGCAGCGGGGCCATCAGGCAAGCCTCTATCGTTCGCGCCGAAGCACGTTTTGCAGACTGAATTGTCAGGGGGAGGAAGAAGGTGCCGGGGCCGAAGCCCCGGCGTTAGTCGCGTCTTAGGCGGTGCGCTGCCAAGGCATCTGCCGACCACCGCCACCGGCGGCGGGCGCAGGCTTCGTCGCCTGGGTGGCGGTCGCCTGGGTCTGCTTGACGTTGTCGTTGGCGGCCGAGTTGGCCTTCACGTTGTCGTTCGCAGCGGCCTTGCTCGGCGGCGGCTCGTTCGCATTGCCCGCGTGGATGAACTTCTTCACCGTCATGCGTTCCTTGTCGCTGCCGTCGCGGCCCTTGTAGGTCTCGACATCGAGGTCAGCATAGAACGGCTGGAACAGAAGCTGATCGGTGTCGGTCAGGTTGGCCTTGCCGATGCCGGTCGCTTCGGCGAGCGCCGCCAACTGAGCCTGACCGATCTTCTGCGCGGTCACGGTCTGATGGGTGACGTTGATGTTGCCGAAGATTTTCACGCCAGCGAAATCGCCCTCGACGACTTCCGCCTTGTACTCGAACAGATCGCCGGTGTTCTTCGAGTTACGCTTGACCTCGCCTTCGACGATGTTGAGCAAATAACGGTCGCGCGGGATGATTTGTCCGCCACCGCCTTCCGCGTCCTTTTCGTTCACGTCGGCGAGGTTCACGTTCAGTTGTGCCATGTTTATCTCCTATGGCGTTCGAGTGTTCGGTGGTGGTTGGTGGTTAGGCGGCTTCAGCGAGAGGCGCAGGCAGGAACTTGGCGAGCGCCGCGTAGCCTTCGCCCTTCTTGAACTGCAACTCCGGGGGCATGCTGAAGCGGTTGCCAGCGATGAAGCCGGGACGCTCTTCGAGGAACATCCAACGCGCGCCACCGCCTTCAGCGTGCGTAAGCTGCTTGTTGAAGCCCGCATCGACCTTCTTGATCGAAGCCTTGAAGTTGAGGAACGCGATCACGTCGCTGTTCGCTTCGATGATGTCGGCGGCGTCCTTGTGCAGATTGACGCGATAGCGCGAGTACGGATCGGTCGTCGGCGATTCGAAGCGGCTGATATCGCAGTGACCGAGTTGCACCACGGCCATCTGCCGATGCGAGCGCAGCGTCATGATGCCGTCGATGTATTCGAGGAAGATCGTCGCCGCGATCTTGTAGCCCTTGCCATAGCCGGGCTCTTCGATGGTCTTCCAACCGTTGCGGGCGCACGCTTCGGCGCGGATGATGTTCTCCAAGCCGGTCGTCGAGTCGAAGATCGCCGTGGCGTAGTTGTGCTCTTCGTTGACGAGCGCGCCGATGGCTTCGCAGAGGTCGTTGTAGTTGCGGACTTCGATGGTGTCCGCGACGATGCCCGCCGGGACGCTTTCGCCAGCCGCCGTCTGAATGAACACCGGCCGCGGAAACTCCGCAGCCAGCGACGACTTGCCGATCTTCGGCACGCCATAGATCGTGATGATCGGTTGGTCTTCGGCAGCCGACTTCTTCTTGACGCTGCCCTTAAGTGAGATTGCCATGTGGCTCCCCGGTTAGTGCTCGACGGCGTCGAGCTTCAAAGTCTTCGTCCAGACCAGCCGGTCAACAAGCCGGTAGCCGGTGCGATTGATCGTCTCGATCTTCACGGAATGGGGCTCGGTCTTCGACCGGATGCGCGACATGAACATCGCGACGCTGTGATCCGGGCGATCTTCAGTGCCGTACAGAACGAGCATCGCCATCTCTTTCGTGACGGTGTCGTTCGCGAGCAGAGACAAGAAGAGATCACGTTCCTTGGGGGTCAACCGCCAGTTGGTGGGCAGAGCGGCGGACGCGCGCATAGAGTTGCGCAGATCGGCGAATCTCTGTTCGAGCGCCCCGACGCGCGCGACCAGTGCCTCTTTCGTTTCGTTAACCAATTCCATCCGTCGATACCGCTTGACATCCGTCGCCTATCCGGCTTTATGCCGAATCAGTTGGCAACTTTTCCGTGAAACCGTTGAACTTTCTGTAACGGACAGAGTTAGGGATGTCAACGGACGGTAACGGATGATGAACATAATTCATCGGACGATCCGTCGCCGGACATTGGTAACAGGGCATTTGTCGTCGAGTGGCGATCCCGAGACAGCTAGTTTAGAGATTAAGGGGCTATCGGAATGGTGATCAGCAAAGTGCGTAGGGGGTTGGGAATGAAGTCGCGAGCAGATGAGAAGCGCGCCAAAGCGCATCCGGCGCTCGAAACCATCAAGGCGAGGATTGCGGAACGTCTAGTGGCCGCTGGACTATCGGGAAGAGAGGCTTCGGTTCGAGCGAAGCTAGGACTCACATATGCGAACGACATTCTTTCGGGACGTTCGCTAAATCCAACGCGCGAAACACTTGCTAAGCTTGGAACTGTTTTGGACACTGACGCCGACTATTTCTTCGGCACTCAAAGCAGCCCCCGAAACCTTCCACCTTCCAATCTGCTCCTAATGCGCGAAACCGTCGCGGCTGAAGTCCCCTCTCCCGCCGCAGCGATTCCATTGTTCCAGATCGGCTTGACCGATCCTGACGGCTTCTTCGCTCTGAGGGCAGATCGTCGGACATCATGGACCTCGTCGATAACTTCGAACGGCGATGCCTACGCCATCACTGTTCCCGACGACTGCTTGGCCCCACGCTACCGTATCGGTGAAGTTGTCGTTGTGAGCCCAAGCAAGCCCGTCGTGCATGGAGGCTTCGCGCTAGTGCGGCAAAACGACGACCGCGTTGCGATTCGGCAGATCGTCACGATCTCCACCGACAAGATCACAGTGCGATGCCTCAACGGGGAAGCCGACATCGACATCCCCCGTTCCCAGGTGAAGGCGCTGGAACGCATCATCGGTTCTTGTGAATTAGTTTGAATTAGTTCGATTGTTTTATCCGTCGCCATCCGTCGCAGTCCGTTGACATAACGGATAGAAGTTCATATGGTCCGTTGCCACTCGGGAGAGGCAACGGACCATGCAAAGCATCAAATTAGTAGTTTTGGAGTCGCCCTACGCGGGGGCGGTCAACGACAACGTCGCCTATGCGCGGCGTTGCCTGAAGGATTGCGCACTGCGCGGCGAGAGCGCCCAGGCATCGCACCTTCTGCTCACTCAGGTTCTCGACGACACCAAGCCGGATGAGCGCGCGCTGGGGATCGCGCTCGGTCTCGCTTGGCGCGAGGCCGCCCACTACTCGGTCTTCTACACGGATCGGGGATGGTCGAGCGGGATGCAAGCAGCGCTCGATAGCGCCATCCTCGAAAACCGCCCCTTCAAGCTGCGCGCCTTTGGTCGCGTGCAGTTTCCGAGCCGCTACTTTCTGCCGCTCAACATCTATGAGGCGATTGATCAGACGAAGGCTCCCGCCCATGCGTGAGCCCTCGCCGACCGACAAGCTCGCGCTTCTGCGCGCGCACGCCGCGTTGAGCGTCGGCGATTCGATGGTCGCTCGCCGCCATCTCGCGACGCTCGAAGCCATCGCGATCCGTGACGAGATCGACGCGGTGATCCGCGCCGGTCTGCACGATGACGCGATGCACCGGCTGCGACTCTTCACCCATCCGAAATTTCCGTCCGTTGACGAGTGCAAGGCGCACGCCGGCAGCGAGCGCCATTTTCACACGACCAAGCAAGGGAGCCTTCTGTGAAGTTCAAGATCAACCGTGACACTCTCGCCGACATTGTAACGCGCGGCGTATCCAGCGCACCAAAGAACTCGCCCGCTGTCATCGCGAACAACGCGCGCATCATCGCGCAGGATGGCGCGATCTCCATTGCCACGACCGACTTCGAGATGATGGTCGAAGCGACCGGCGCATGCGAAGTCGAAACCAACGGCGCGACGACCGTCGATGCGATGAAGCTGAAGGCCGTCGTGGATCGTCTGCCGAAGGGCGTCGATGTCACCTTCACCATGGACACGGCGAAGTACGAACTGATCGCCAAGGCAGGCCGGTCCCGCACCACCTTCCCGACGCTCGCCGCTGAAGACTGGCCTGCTCGCGACTACGCCATGGACGGCGCTCAGTTCGCGCTGGAAGGCTCCGACCTCGTTCGGCTGTTCGGCCACACCGCCCAGGCGCTTTCGACCGTGCCCAACTCGCCCATGCAGGGCGTCTTCCTTCACGTTGCCGACGACGGCAAGCGGCTCGCCGCCGTTGGCACCACCGGCACGATCCTGTTCAAGGCGACCGTCCCCGCGCCGGACGGTGCCGACGACATGCCGATGAACGACAAGCGCCCCGGCGTGATCTTGTCGGCCGAGACCGTCAACGCCGTGCTGCGGCTCTATCGCAGCGCCGACGTTGTGAACGTCATCGTCAACGCCAACTCGGTCTTCTTCTATACCGACGCGACTCGCTTCTGCTCTTCGCTGTTGGTCGGCACCTATCCGAACTACCTGCCGCTCGTTTCGAGCCCGGCGGCCGAGAGCATCGTCGTCAGCCGCGAATCGTGTGCGAGCACCGTCGCTCTGCTCGAAACCTTCGCCTCGAAAGAATTGGGCCACCGCTTGCAGTGCGCCGGTTCGGAAGACGGCTTCGTGATCGCGGTCGGCAGCCAGACCGGCGGCAGCGTGGACGTTGTCGAGGCGACGATCAACGGCGAGATCGCTGCGTTCGGCATCAACGGCATGTTCATGAAGACGATGCTCAACTCGTTCCGGGCGAGCAGCATTGCGCTCCATCCCGATCATCGCAATCGTCGCATCATGTTCCAGGCGGATGACGAGCATCTGACCGGCGTCATCGCCATGATGAACATCACGACCGAACTCGCGTCGGGTCCGCAGCATGAGTAAGTTCGTCGATCTGACGGGGCGCGCGTTCGGCGAACTGACCGCTAAGGAGCGGTGCGGGACGCGGCACGGAAAGGCGCTTTGGCGGTGTCTCTGCGCGTGCGGCGAAGAGACCTTCGTCAAGAGCAACCTGCTCATGAGCGGGCACACGAAGTCCTGCGGTCATCTCCGACCGCAGGCCATCGACATTGCCGGGGCGGTGTTCGGTCGCTTGACGGCAATCGAGAAGGTGTCCTGGGGGGCACGCGGGGCAAACTGGTTTTGCCGATGTGAGTGCGGCAACAACACTATCGTCCCGCAAGCGGACCTTCGCGCCAAATTCGGCAGCGTGAAGTCTTGCGGCTGCCTTAGTGGCAGCCCCCGCGTTCTGACCGGATACGAGAACCTGACCGGCCAGCGGTTCGGCTACCTGTCTGTCCTCGCCGAAGACGAGAGCGGAAGCGCAGGCCGTAGGTGGGTCTGCTCGTGTTGCTGCGGCCGAACCAAGTCCGTTAGCGAGCGGGACCTGCGAGAGGGCCGCGTCACGTCTTGCGGATGCAAGGATGCAATGTTGCGCACGAAGCCTGTGCCGGTTCGCGGAGGCGCATCGCGCGCGCTACCGTGGGGAGCTACCGCATGAGCACTCGCACTCGCGACCGCGCCAACCGGCGCACGGTGACGATGCCGGACCGCGTCGGTCCTCACGTGAAGCTCGTCTTCGCAGAGATGGCGCGGCTCCGCGTCACCTATGACGAGACCGAGGAAGGTTCTGGCGTCCGCCGCGCTTCGATCAAGGCGTGGCGGCGCAAGAACAAGCCGGGGCTCGAGTCTCTCGAAGCAGTGCTCGGCTTCCTGGGGTGGGACTTCGTCGCGGTGCCCCGCGCGAAGGTTCTGCCCGAGGAAGTCCGCGCCGAGCTTCAGCCCATCGCCGACAAGCTCGGCCTGACCATGCCGCAGACGGTGACGGCTCTGATCGAGATCGTCACCGGCATCCACGAACGCTTCCCCTTCTTGCGCGACCCGACTGCGGTGCGGCCGGTGCGCTTCAAGGGCAAGCGAAAAGAACGGCCGACGATACACCCCGACCAACATTCACTCTTGCAAGAGGCACCGACCAATGTCGCTCACTGACATCAACGACATCACCACCCAGCGCATGATCGAGGCGTGCAGATCGCGCAATGCGACGCCGGACGTCGACTCCGTCGCGCTCGCTCTGCTCGATGCTCGCTTCCGCGCGTTCGAGATCAACATGCGGATCGACGCCGTGATCGCTGGCGTGCGCGACGTCACGCGCAACGTCACCCTCCCGGTCTTGGATGTTGCGTGATGGACCGCCGCGCAAACGAAGCGCTGAAGGAACAACTTCGCCGGGACGCGGTCGATCCGGCGAAGGCAGAAGAGCGCCGCGTTGCTCTTGCTGCGAAGCAGGCCAAGCGCATGCGCGGCGTCGTCGTCGAGATCAAGAGGAAGCGATCATGAGTTGGACTCGGGCCGCCCGCGTGCGCCACATCCGCGACACGCTCGAATGTGGAATGCACCGCGCCGTCGAGATCGAGCGCGGCACGTTCCTGCTTGACTACCTCGACCGTGCGAAGTCGCTCGGCTCGAACGATGGTCTGACCGATGTGCTCCGCGAAGTCGTGCTCGACCAATATGCAATCCGTGGAATCGACCTGGGGAAGATCAATGGGTAAGAAATACGATGCGCTGCTCGTTGAGCACGTCAAGTTGCAAGAGCGGTTCAAGGTCATCGACGAAGTGAACTCGATCCTTCAGGCGGACACGACGCCCGGCGAATACTTGGCGAAGATCGCGCTGGCGCATCTTTGGAAACTGCTCGGTGCCGAGCATCAGACCGGCGCGTCTCAGGCGCTTCGCGATCTGATCGCGGAGCGCGACGCTTTGAAGCGCGCGGTCGATCTCGCCGTCGCAATGCTCGCGCCTCATGAGCCCGGCCATAGCTGCGCGGTGTCGGACGAGTTTGTTGCGCTCGCGGCGGTCTCGACCGGCGATACGTCGCCCCAGGTGATGGAGGTCATTGACCGTCCGCGCGATCCCGCATCGTTCAACGCGGTGCCGATCAACCTCGAAGTGGTTGTGTCATGAGAAAGCCCGCCAACGACAACGCCATCGGCAAGATTTCGGCCGATGGCGAGATCACAATCGAACTGCTCGAACGCTGCCTCGACCGGCTTGCTATCGCGATGGAGCGAGCGCCGCAAGGCGGAGAAGTCTATCTTCCGCTCTTCGAGAGCTTCGAGGCTGACATTGAGAGATTGAAAGCGCAAGAGAGCACGATGACACGCGCTCTGCGCCGTGTCAGACGATAGCCGGATCGAACGGATAGACGATCTTCATCAACTCTTCCTGATACAGCTTCAGCGATCCGCCCGACCCATACTTTTCGCGGTCAATGCTGTGCCCCATCAAAATCTTCCGCAGTTCGTCGTCGATCCTGCCTTCCTTCAGGCGATCCTCGAACGTGTGCCGGAAACCGTAGAGCGTTTCCTTGCCGGTCGGCTGTAGCTTGTTCTCCTTGAGGAAGCTGTTCACGGTCGCCGACAGCGTGTTGCCGTTTTCCCGGTAGCGCTCGAAGCCGTCAGGGTGGAGCTTCATCGCTTCGAGCGCGACGCCGACTAATGGGATGCGGCGGACCGACGAGACGGTCTTCACTTCATGCGGCTCGTCAGGATCGAACGATGGCTCGACAAGGATGTGCGGCACCTTGTCGTGGAGCTTGATGCGATCCTTCCGCAGGTAGCGTAGCTCGATTGGGCGAGCGCCGGTCTCGATGCAGACCAAGACGATATGGCGCGCGTCGTCGTTCAGGCCCGCGAGCGCGCCGGGCTTTAGGATCACGTCGCGCACCCACTCAATCGGGAACGGCAGACGGCTCTTCTTGAACTTCTGATTGAAGGTCAGACCCTCGAATGGATTGGGCCTACCCTCGACGCCGATATGGGCGAAGTAGCGCTTGTAGAGAATGCTCATGTCGCCCATGCGGCGCTTGCCGAGCGAGGCCGACTTCTTCGCCGCCTTCGCGTCCTTCGGCGCGATCATCCCCTTGAAGTGGTCGTGCATCTTCTTGGCGTGGTCGCGCGTGATGTCCTCCATCGCGAGGTCTTCGCCGACGACCTTGGTGAAGACTTCGACGGCGTATTTCTTGACCTTCTTCCACGACTTCTTCTGCTCTTCGCTCTTGCCCACGATCTCGACGGCCGCGACCTCATTGCAGTAAATCTCGAAGGCTTCGCTGACCTTGACCCGTGGCCGGTCCACGCCGCCCAGGACGGCCGTCTCGACGGCCACTGGCGTCCGCAGATCAGAGACCGCAGCGACGCGCCTGATGCGTTCTTCGAGTGAAAGCTGCGCAAGCTCAAAGTTCGGGCGGTAGGCGAACCCTAGAGCCTCCGCACGGGCTCTAGCGACCTTGTAGGCGGCCATCGCCGCGTCGGTCTTGCCGTCCGTGAGCATCGACGCCCATAGGACGTTGTCGGCCTCTTCGAGGATGTCCCGCTGCGCCCTGGCCTTCGCGAGGTCGTCCGTCTTCAGGGATTGGCGGATCACCGGCGCACGGTCTTCGAGATGCACGACGACCTTCGGGACTCGCCGCCAGTAATAGTAGACGCCGTCCCGCAAGAGCAGAAAGCGATCCTGATTTTCCTGCCTTACCAAGGTGCGCTCCCCGCCCGTGTATCACAGAACATATCCCGATCTGTATCACAGAAAACACGGAAACGGAAAGAGCCGGAAACGCGCCGCGAGGATTTCGCTGCGATTTCAATCGGATAGCAATTTAGGAGGGAGATGTCCTTGGTGCGCTCGGAGGGACTCGAACCCCCACGATTTTACTCACTGCCACCTCAAGGCAGCGCGTCTACCAATTCCGCCACGAGCGCTTTGGGGATGCCGGCTTAGGGCTTGAGGCCTGCCGGATCAACGGCGCCGATCTAACAAATCCATCAGAGGGGTACAAGCCTGCAAAGGCCCAGAATTCCACAAGCTTGGCAGGAAAAATCCGGACCCCTGCCCGGATCGGCCCTATCGAGTGCCCCGGCCCTGCCGGCTACCCCGGGGCCGCTCCCGCGTGCCCAGGCCGTTACCGCGTGCCCGGGCCGCTACCGCGTGCCCGTCGTGCGTGGCAGCATCTGCTTGACCTCGACCGCGATCCGATTGCGGTCGACCAGCACGACGCCGGAGGCGACCGGCAGATTGTTGGCGAGAACCTTGACCTCGTCGGCCTCGGTTGCGTCCAGTTCGATGATGGCGCCGCGGGAAAGACGTAATACTTGATGGATCGGCATGGTGGTCGTCCCGAGGACGACCATGAGATCCACGGTGACTTTATCGAGAGTGGGCACTGTCAGGACCGCCGCAACTTGGGACCTAAGCCAAAGGACTTGGCATTTGCTCCCCAGATGATCACCACGTTATGGTTAGCCAATGGTTAATTCGCCTCAAAACCCCCGCCAAGACCTCGATTTGACGTCGTTTTCCGCCTCCACCGGCGAGCCTGTGGAGTGGCGAATCTCGGACGCGCCGGTGCCCTATCCGGAGGCCGTGGCCGCCATGGAGGCGCGAGTCGCTCAGATCGCCGCCGGCGAGGCGCCCGAGCTGGTCTGGCTGCTCGATCACCCCCCGCTCTACACCTCCGGCACCTCGGGCAAGGAAACCGACCTGCTCGATCCCCGCTTCCCGACCTTTGCCACCGGGCGCGGCGGGCAGCTGACCTATCACGGGCCCGGCCAGCGGGTGGCCTATGTCATGCTCGACCTCAAACGGCGCCGGCCGGACGTCCGGGCTTATGTCGCGAGCCTGGAGGAATTGATCCTGCGGACGCTCGCCGCCTTCAACGTCCGCGGCGAGCGGCGCGAGGACCGGGTCGGCGTCTGGGTGAAGCGGCCCGACAAGGGGCCTGAGCACGAGGACAAGATCGCGGCGATCGGCGTGCGGCTGAAGCGCTGGGTCTCGTTCCACGGCATCGCCATCAATGTCGAGCCGGAGCTGTCCCATTTCGCCGGCATCGTGCCTTGCGGCGTCGTCGACCCCCGCTACGGCGTCACCTCGCTGGTCGATCTCGGCCAGCTCGTGACCATGGCCGATGTCGACGTCGCGCTGCGCCAGGCGTTCGAGGAGCTGTTCGGGCCGACCCGCGCGCTGGTGGCGGAAGCGGCCGTCTAGCACTTTTTCTGTTTGAGCCCCACCGCGCCTGTTCTCGGCCGGTCGCGGAATCGGTTACGCTTGCTTCCGGTGCCGCCCACGCCTCCCCCCTCCGCCGGGAAAGCAGACATCATGCCGGGCGAATGATCATCGGACCGACTGTTCGAGCGCCAGGCATAAGGAGGGATTGCGCTTTCTGCTCGCAATGGGAGGTTTTGACGATGAGACTCTCTGCGCCGATCTATCATCTGAAGCGCAAGGCGAAGCGCCTGTCCCGCGAGGCTGGCATTCCGCTCCACGACGCGCTTGACCGCATCGCTGCGACGGAAGGGTTTTCCGCCTGGAGCATGCTCGCGGCAAAGGCCGCCGCACTGACGCCCGCCAATCGCCTGTTTCCGCAATTCCGGCCGGGTGATCTGGTGCTGGTGGGCGCGCGCCCCGGCCAGGGCAAGACCCTGATGAGCCTCGAACTCGCGGTGGAGGCCATGAAGTCGGGCCATCGCGCTACGTTCTTCTCGCTCGAATACACCGAGAAAGACGTCTTCGACCGCTTGCGGGCGATTGGCGTGGACCCCGCGCAATTCGCTGACATGTTCGAGATCGACTGCTCCGACGCCATCAGCGCCGACTACGTCGTCAAGCAGATGGCCGCGGCGCCTCGCGGCACGATCGTGGTGATCGACTATCTGCAACTGCTCGACCAGAGGCGGGAAAATCCTGATCTCGCTGTTCAGGTGCGCGCACTGAAATCCTTCGCGCGCGACGCGGGGCTGATCGTCGTCTTCATCTCGCAGATCGACCGATCCTATGATCCGTCGATGAAGCCGTGCCCAGACCTCGACGATATCAGGCTGCCGAATCCGCTGGACCTCAAGCTGTTCGACAAGACGTGCTTCATCAACAACGCCGAAGTCCAGTTCCGCGCGGCGAGCTGATGGCGTCAGGCCGCGGGTGAGTTTCTTCACCCGCGGCCAGCGACCTCACGCCGCCTGCAACGCAACTTCGAGCTTGCCGGCAATGTAGCGCCGCTCCTGGGTGAGGCCACCAAAACCGTAGGCATCGCCCTTGACCTCGTCGACATGGAGATACGTCTCGGGATGCAGCGGGCCCAAAATCTCGGCCATGCGCTTGAACATTGCGGCGAGATAGGTCGCCTTCTCGTCCTTGGTGTTGGTGCCTTCGCTGACATGGATGTCGATCCAGTAGCTCGCAAGCTTCTGTTCGGCGAGCGACTTGCCGCCGGCGAACCAGTCGCCTGCGTCGACCGATTTCACGATGATGGCGGTCACCTTGGGATCCTTGTGCAGAATCTTTGCGGTGAGCTCGGACACGGCGCTTGCGATGTCGGCCTTCAGCGACGGCGACTGGCGGGAGGTGGTGTAGGACACGGTGATCAGGGGCATGGTGGTTCTCCTCAAGATGCTGCGCGGAGTTTGCGCGGCGTTGATGAGAAGGTAGACCTTGCTCTGTCATTTTGGTATCTTATCTCTGTTGATACCAGTGATAACAATTTATAATGACAGCAACGCTCGACATCGCCACCATCAAGGCCTTCCTGCTGGTCGCCGACCTCCAGAGTTTTACGCGCGCCGCCGAAGCACTCGGCACGACGCAGGCCGCCGTCAGCCTGAAGCTTCAGCGGCTGGAGACATTGCTGGGTAAACGGCTCGTCGAGCGCTCGCCGCGCGCGGTCCGGCTCACGGCCGACGGCGCCGCGTTCCTCGATCGCGCCCGCGCGCTGATGGAGGCGCATGACCGCGCGCTGTCGGGCGAAACATCGACTGCGCAGTCACTCTCGCTGGGCATCTCCGATCACGCCGCGGGCCCCGAGCTGGTGCCGCTGCTCGAACGCCTGCACGCGATGTCCTCAAGCCTCACCCTCGCCGTCACCATCGGCTTCTCGCGCGAGATGCAGGACGCTTACGACGCAGGTCAGCTCGATGCCGTGATCGTCCGCCAGGAAGGCAGCCGCCGCGGCGGCGAGAAGCTGACGGAGGACGAGTTCGGCTGGTTCGCCGCGCGACGCTTCACCTTGCCGAAGGGTGAGCCGCTGCCGCTCGCAACCCTCGCCCCGCCCTGCGGCGTCCGCGCCGTCGCCATCCGCGCGCTGGACAAGGCCGGCCTCGCCTGGCGCGAACGCTTTGTCGGCGGCGGCGTCACCGCGGTGGTCGCGGCCGCGCTTGCTGGCCTCGCGATTGCGCCGCTCGCGCGCCGGATCGCGCCTCCCGGGCTGATCGACATCGGGCCAGCGCAGAAGCTACCGAAACTCGGCAGCTCGAAGGTGATGCTGCATTCGAAGGTCAGCGATCCCGCCAAGCTCGCGGCGCTGCGTGCGGTGGCGGCGACGTTCAAGAGCGTGGCAACGGCCTAGCGTCACCATTGCGCGTCCCGCCCCGCGTGCCTGCCCGCGGCGCTCCAGTAGACGAGCCCCGCAAGGCATCCGGCCACAGCGAACGCGACGCTGAACGGGGGAACGATCCCGAAAATCAGCGCACGAACCAGCAAACCAATCGCGACACCCGCAGCAGTGTAAAACAGTACAGAGCGGATACGCAGCCATTCGCCGAACCAGATCAGAAGACCGGCTGGAAGGCCCGTGAGAAGACACGTCACCATCAGGCTCGTCGGAACGAACAAGACTGCAAAGAGACAGAGCCCAGCGATTTGGTTAAAACTAATCGGAGGCCCTTTTGCTTGCATGAGAATCGTGAGGTCCAGGACAGCTGTTGCCGCCAAGCACCCACGAAACCAGCCGTCCAGCGCGCGCGCACGTCTCTCCCGGGACATGACATCACCTCACAGGATCGCCTCGAACGCGCTGCGCAACGTTTCGTGCCTGAACACAAAGCCGCGGCTCAGCGCCTTGTTCGGCAGCACGCGCTGACCGCCGAGCAGGAGTTCGTCGGCAAAGCCGCCGCCGATCCGGCGCAACAGGCCGCCGGGGATACGAAACACCGCGGGCCGGTGCAGGCGGCGGCCGAGCTCCTCGGTGAATTTTGCGTTGGTGACGGGGATCGGCGCGGTGGCGTTGACGGGCCCAGTGAGATCGGGCGTCGCCATCACATAGGCAATCAGCCGGATCAGATCGTCGCGCTCGATCCAGGACATCCACTGCCGCCCGGTGCCGAGCGGACCGCCGAGGCCGAACTCGAACGGCGTCAGCATGCGCGTGATGAAGCCGCCTTCGGTGCCCAGCACGAGGCCGATGCGCAGACAGACCACGCGGACGCCGAGCTCCTCGGCCGGCCGGGCCGCCTTCTCCCAGGCAGCGCACAGCTCGTGGCTGAAGCACGCATGCGACTTCGCCGATTCCGTCAGCACCTGGTCGGCCCACAGGCCGTACCAGCCGATCGCGGAGCCACTGACGAGCACCTCCGGCTTGCGCTCGAGTCGCGCGATCAGTTTTACGACCTCGCCGGTCATGTCGATGCGGGAGCCAAGAATCTTCGCGCGCTTCGCCTCGGTCCAGAGGCCGTTGCCGATCGGCTCGCCAGCGAGATTGACGATGGCGTCGATTGGCGTGTCCGATGCGAGCTGATCGAGGCTGGTGATCAGCGTGACCGGCGGCGGCAGCATCTCGGCCTTCGCGGGGTTGCGGATCAGCGCGATGACGTCGTGCCCTGCCCCGCTGAGGCTCGCGGCAAGGCGGCTGCCGATGAAGCCGGTGGCGCCAGTGATCAGCACGGTCTTGCGGCCGCGGAGCTTCTCGACGAGCCCGTGCGCGGGCACGCTTCGCATGCGGCCGAGCCGGCGCATCGCGGCAAAGTCCCTGACGCCGCAGAGCGCTGCACCGACTGCGCAGGCAGTGGCGGCGATGCTGAGCAGGCCCTGATACACGACACTCACGCCGAACGGCTGCGTCGCCCATTCGATCAGCACCGGCAGCAGCAGCACCAGGATGGCGCCATAGTTGATCGCGAGCAGCGTGTGGTTAATCCGCTCGCTCGGCGGCAGTTTGCGGCTCAGATCCTCCTCGACGAAATCCATCAGCGTAATGACGATCTCGGCGACCAGGACTGCCACGATCAGGATCGCCAGCACGCCGTAAACCTCCAACCAGCCGAGCAGCAGGAACAGCAGCGCATAGAGCATGTTGCGGATGCCGTGCAGCTTCAGCTCGAAACGCTGCGACGGGCGCCACGCCAGGCGCTCGGTGAATTCGTGGTGATAGAAGGTGTCGAACACGCCCATCACGATCTGGATGGCGATGAGGGTCCACAACAGCGGCGTCATGATACGGCCTCCCTGAAGACGGCGGACTGGTGGATCAGCGCGCCGTAACGCGGGTGAGTGACATCGAGGGTGAAACGAAAGGCGCCCTCGCCGAGATCGCTATGCGTCACCGTGAGATCGCCGGGCGTGAGCCATTGCGGCAGCGGGATCCACAAGCGTCCGAGCTGGAGTCCGTAACCGGCACTACGGAAGGTCAGCGCCTGTCCCTCGACCGCGATGCGGAGCGCCATCGAGACGCCGAAGCCGACATATTCCTCGAGCCCGGTCGGGCCGGCAAAACGCTTGGCGGAATGGATCACTTGCGGAAAGCCGCGCTTGCGCGCGCAGATGCGGGTCCAGGTCTGGCCGCCGGTCGCGCCGTCCTCGGTGACGGTGACGATCATGGTGACGCCGGTGTCGCGGCCGGTTGGCAGCGGTCCTCCGATCAGGCGGGCGGCTTGCGCGAACCACCAGCCGATCTCGCTGAAGCTGACCTCGTCGACCACGCCGACATAGACGACGCTGTCGCCGTCAGCGACGCGTTTCGAAAAGCGCCGCCAGGCCGCGAGCGGCAGGCGGCCCCAGTCCTCATCCGACAGCAACGCGCGGAAGCGGCGGTCGTCGAGTAGTTTGACGTGAGCTGAGGGAGATGCGCTGGAGCCTGATAATCGAGCCGACGTCATCGCACCCTCCTCAACGCTATTTGGCCTTGCCCAGCGGCAGCAGGTTGGCGATCTTCTCGCCTAGCCGCATCAAGGCGACCAGCCGCGGTCGCGGCACCTTCAGCATCTGCATGAACCAGTGGTCGGCGAGCTCGGTGAAGGCGAGCATCTCCTTCAGCCGTTTGGCTGCGACCGGATTGATGGTCGGATCGTCCGCGGCATCTGACACGCAGGCCCGGAGCGCCGTGATCGCCGGATCGAGCTCCCGCTCCTTGCGCCGTGCCGCAATTCTCGCGGCGACCTCCCAGATGTCCGTCTCGGCCTCGTAATGGTCGCGGCGGTCACCGAGGATTGGCACCCGCCGGATCAGGTTCCAGGCGAGCAGCTCCTTCAGCGAGTTGGAGACGTTGGAGCGCGCCATGCCGAGCGTGTCGGCGATGTCCTCGGCCGTCATCGGCGCCTCGGCGAGATAAAGCAGCCCGTGGATCTGGCTGACCGAGCGGTTGACGCCCCACCCGTCCCCCATGTCGCCCCAATGCAGGATGAAGCGCTCGACGGCGGTGGGCAGTTTCTTCTTTCCGGTTATTTCTGTCATAACAGAAATATCTGACGAGCGCGACTGATTGTCAAGAGCGCTCGGCGGCTTGCGTCCTGTATACCGTCCGTCGTATTTGCCTAAAAACGGCCCAGAGAACGGGAACCAAACGCCCTTCGGGGCGTTTGCCCCGGTTCCAGGCGGGTTGAGAATGACGACAAAGTCCAGTCAACAGAGAGACTTGTTCGAAAGCGAGCGCAGTTTTCGGCTGTTGGTGGAAGGAGTCGCGGACTACGCGCTCTACATGCTCGATCCCACCGGGATCATCACGAGCTGGAACATCGGCGGCGAGCGGATCAAGGGCTATTCGCCCGAAGAGATCGTCGGCCAGCATTTCTCGCGCTTCTACACCGAGACCGACCGCGCCAACGGCAAGCCCGCGCGTGCCCTCGGCATCGCGCGGGACCATGGCCGCTACGAGGAGGAAGGCTGGCGCGTTCGTAAGGATGGCACATTCTTCTGGGCGAGCGTCATCATCGATCCGATCTACGAGCACGGCAGCCTGGTCGGCTTCGCCAAGATCACCCGCGACATCACCGAGCGGCGCAATTCGCAGCTCAAGCTCGAAGCGATGCAGAGGCAGCTTGCCGAGTCGCAGAAGTTCGATGCGCTCGGGCAGCTCACCGGCGGCGTCGCGCACGATTTCAACAATCTCCTGATGATCATCAGCGGCAGCCTTCACATCCTCAAGAAGCGCGATGAGGACGACGCCAAGATTCAGCGCGCGATGTCCGCGATCGAGACCGCAACCAAGCGCGGCGCCGCACTGACCGCCCAGCTCCTGACCTTCGCGCGGCGGCAGAGCGTCAATCCCCAGGCGATCCGCTTCGGCGACCGCATCGAGGCGATCCGCGAAGTGCTTCACGCCGGCGTCGGGAGCGCCGTTCGTCTCGCCTTCGAGATCGACCGCGAGGTCTGGTCGGTCAAGGCTGATGTTGCCGAGCTCGAGACAGGGCTGCTCAACCTCGTCATCAACGCTCGCGATGCCATGCCCGACGGCGGTACGGTGACGGTCGGCGCACGCAACGTCGTCCTGAACGATCCGCTCCACAGCGGCGAGTACGTCGCCATCACCGTCGCCGATACCGGGCTTGGCATCCCCTCCGACGTGGTCGACAAGATCTTCGAACCGTTCTTCACGACCAAACCCGTCGGAAAAGGCACCGGCCTCGGCCTGTCGCAGGTGCACGGCTTCGCTCATCAGGCGGGCGGCACGGTCAAGGTCGCAAGCGAGCTCGGCAAGGGCACGACCTTCACCATCCTGCTGCCGCGCGAAACCGCGACCGCACCAATCGATATCCCTGAAGCAGTGCCGGTTCCCGGTAGCGGCACCGTGCTGCTGGTCGAGGACAATCCCGACGTCGCGCTCGTCAGCATCGGATTGCTGGAGCAGCTCGGCTATCGCGTGCACCGGGTTGCCGACGCCGAGTCCGCCTTGCGCGAGCTCGAGAAGAACGGCGTCGACTTCGTGTTCACCGACATCGTGATGCCCGGCAAGATGGACGGGCTCGGTCTCGCCCATCATCTGCGCCAGATCCACCCTGGCCTGCCGATCCTGCTCGCCACCGGCTACAGCGAAGCCGCCGCCGATGTCCGCGGCGACTTCCCGATCCTGCGCAAGCCCTACGAGATTCACGAGCTGAGCGAGGCGATCTCGAAGCTGCCGCGGTAATTTTTCACCTCTCTCCGTAAGAACGGGGCGAGGGAGCGCACCGCCCGCGCGGAAAGAGAATCCGCTCTCACACCGTCGGCAACACCGAAAACGCTTCCCCTGCCCTCCGCAGGTTCAACTCATCCGCACCGGCCGTCTCGCTCGTCACGCTATCCACACGCGATGACGGCGGGCCGTGGCGGCACAGCGCGACCATGTCGGCGACATGCTTCGGTGTGCCTGCGAACAGTGCTTCCACGCTGCCGTCGCGGCGGTTGCGAACCCAGCCCTCGAGGCCACTCGTTGTTGCCTGGTACTCGACCCAGGCCCTGTAGCCGACGCCCTGCACGCGGCCGCGGATCATGACCTGGAGGATCGCCCGGCTCATTTTTTCAGCCCGAGAAAGCCGGCGCTGCGCGCCTTGACGTCGGTCTCGCGCATGACGCGGTTGGTCAGGTCCGGCGACGGGAGGCCCTTGAGGTTCTTCGGCGGCGTGCCCTCGCGCAACGCTTTCTGCGTCTCGTAGACGGCCTGCGTGGCAGCCGCGATCGGCGCGTGGCCCTGAAGCGCGATGCGGACGCGCTGACTGGCGAGATAGTCAATCGCGTTCAGTTCGTCCGGCGCGCCGCCGAGCACGATGGGGAGATGCGTTGCGGCTACGATGGCTTCGAGCTCGGCGCGCGACTTGACGCCGGTGAAGAACAGCGCGTCGACGCCGGTCGCCTCATAGGCGCTGGCGCGGCGGATCGCATCCTCGATCGAGGTGACCGAGGCAGCTCCCGTGCGGCCCATGATGACGAGCGAGGGATCGCTGCGGCCATCGAGCGCCGCCTTCATCTTGCCGACGCCTTCTTCCAGCGAGATCAGCTGTGTCTTCGCCTCGCCAAACGCGGCCGGCAACAGCGTGTCCTCGATGGTGAGCCCGGCGGCGCCAGCGGTCTCCAGCTCTTGCACCGTGCGGCGCACGTTGAGCGCATTGCCATAGCCGTGATCGGCATCGACCAGCACCGGCAGCGTCGCCGCGCGCGACATCCGCCGCATCTGCTCGGCAAGTTCGGTGAGTGTGATCAGCGTGACATCGGGGTCGCCGAGCACCGCGAGCGAGGCCACCGAGCCGCCGAACATGCCGAGCGGAAAGCCGAGATCCTCGGTGATGCGGATGGAGATCGCGTCATAGACCGAGCCGGGATGAACGCAGGCCGAGCCCGTCAGGATCGAACGCAGTTTTTCGCGGCGGGAACGAAAGGCCATGGTGCCCTCTCAACTGTTGCGACGCAGCCGCAACATACTCCGTCATTGCGAGCGCAGCGAAGCAATCCAGAATCTTTCCGCAGAGGCAGTCTGGATTGCTTCGCTGCGCTCGCAATGACGATGTTGGTGGGGCCAGTGAGGGCCCCACTCACTTGCTTTACGCAAATTCCAGAATCAGCGCGTCCACCGCGAGCGTCGCGCCCGCGCTGGCGTGGATCTTCTTCACCGTACCGTCCTGCTCGGCGCGGAGCACATTCTGCATCTTCATGGCTTCGATCACCGCGAGCGTCTCGCCGGCCTTGATCTCCTGCCCTTCGGTCACCGCGATCGAGACCACAAGGCCGGGCATCGGGCAGAGCAGCTTCTTGCCGGTGTCGGAGGCCGTGGTCACCGGCATCAGCCGTGCCGAGGCTGCTTCCGCCTCGGTCCAGACATAGACCGGCACCTCGACGCCCTGGTGCGCAAGGCGGATGCCGTTGGCGATCGGGCGCGCCTGCACCGCGACGAAATGGCCGTCGATGGTGCCCTGCCAGACCGGATCGCCCGGCTTCCACGGCGACTGCAGCAGATGCGCGTTGCCGGCCTTGCCTTCGGCATCGACGAACCGGATCGCGATCGCCTCGCCCTCGCGTCCGACCTCGAGCAGAATCTCCTGGCGGTCGAGCCAGACCGCGCGGCGACGCTCGCGCTGCACGATGCGGCCGCCCATCTGGCCCGATATCTGTCGCTTGCGCTCGCCGAGCACGTGGTCGATGGCGGCGCCGACCGCCGCGATCCGACGCGCGACCTCGCCTTCGGGCACGCGCACAGCAAAGCCCTTGGGGAATTCCTCGGCGATGAAACCGGTCGAGAGCCGTCCCTCGCGCCAGCGCGGATGGTGCATCAGCGCCGACAGGAACGGGATGTTGTGCCTGATACCCTCGACATAGAACGAATCCAGCGCGGTGGCCTGCGCCTCGATCGCGGCCGCGCGCGACGGCGCATGCGTGACGAGCTTGGCGATCATCGGATCGTAATGGATCGAGATCTCGCCGCCCTCCTGCACGCCGGTGTCGTTGCGCACGGTGATGCCGTCTTGGCTGGCTTCGGCCGGCGGGCGATACTTCACGAGGCGCCCGATCGAGGGCAGGAAGTTACGGAACGGGTCCTCGGCGTAGAGGCGGGATTCCACCGCCCAGCCGGTGAGCGTAACGTCCTTCTGGGTGATCGCGAGCTTCTCGCCGGCGGCGACGCGGAGCATCTGCTCGACGAGGTCGATGCCGGTGACGAGCTCGGTGACGGGATGCTCGACCTGAAGGCGCGTGTTCATCTCCAGGAAGAAGAAGCTCTTGTCCTGCCCTGCGACGAATTCGACGGTGCCGGCGGAGTCGTAATTCACCGCCTTGGCCAGCGCGACGGCCTGCTCGCCCATCCTGCGGCGGGTGGCCTCATCGAGCAGCGGCGACGGCGCCTCCTCGATGACCTTCTGGTTGCGGCGCTGGATCGAGCATTCGCGCTCGCCGAGATAGATGACGTTGCCGTGCTTGTCGCCCAGCACCTGGATCTCGATGTGGCGGGGATCGACGATGATCTTTTCGACGAAGACGCGGTCGTCGCCGAACGAGGCCTTCGCCTCGGCCTTGGCAAGGTTGAAGCCCTCGGCAACCTCGCTCTTTGAATGCGCAATGCGCATGCCCTTGCCGCCACCGCCGGCGGAGGCCTTGATCATCACGGGATAGCCGATCTCGTCGGCGATCTTGACCGCGTGCTTGTCGTCCTCGATGACGCCGAGATAGCCCGGCACGGTCGAGACCTTGGCTTTCGCGGCGGCCTTCTTGGATTCGATCTTGTCGCCCATCGCGGCGATCGCGCCCGGGTTCGGGCCGATGAAGACGATGCCGGCAGCCTCCAGCGCGCGCGGAAACGCCTCGCGCTCGGACAGGAAGCCGTAGCCGGGATGCACGGCCTCGGCGCCCGTCTTGCGGCAGGCCTCCACGATCTTCTCGATCACCAGATAGCTCTCGGCGGCTGCGGGCGGGCCGATCAGCACGGCCTCGTCGGCCATCTCGACATGGAGGGCATCGCGGTCGGCCTCGGAATAGACCGCAACCGTCTGAATTCCCATGCGGCGAGCGGTCTTGATGACCCGGCAGGCGATTTCGCCGCGATTGGCGATCAGAATGCGTTTGAACATGCTTTTCTTGAGTCTCGACCTTGGGCGGGACCCTTCCCTGGCCGGTGGGGCCTGCGGGGACGGGCCGTGTGACCCCCGTGGTACATCAAAATCGGCCGGAGGCAACGGTCTAAATCCGCGCCCTCTGGCGTACCAGCGCAAGACCGAAATCGGCCTGGTCAGCCCATGAGCGGACCTACGGCTTCGCGGCCTTGGCCACGTCCCTGACCAAGCCGTGAATGAATCCCAGCTTGCCGACCACCGCCGGCGACAGGATGAAAGGATAGAGATCGCGCAGCCCCATGGCGCGGTTGACGCTGTTGATGGCGAAGGTGAAGGGCAGCCATGCATTGACGAGCGCCTCGACGTCCCTCGTCTCATAGGGGTTGAAACGGATGCGCGCCGTCAACTCCCCGTCGCGATCGACCCGGGGGCGCACCTCCATGCCGAACTCGGAGGCCATCTCCAGGGTATCGACGATGTGGAGGTAGTGCGCCCAAGTCTCGGCGAAATCCTCCCAGGGATGCGTGGTGGCGTAGGCCGAGACGTAGGTCTGCTGCCAGTCCGGCGGCGCGCCTTCGGCATAATGGAGCTGCAAGGCCTGGCCGTAATCGGCGGAATCGTCGCCGAACACGGCGCGGCATTCCTCCAGCCTGCCGCCCTCGCGCACCAGCGCGTCCCAGAAGTAATGGCCGACCTCGTGGCGAAAATGCCCGAGCAGCGTGCGGTAGGGCTCGCCCATCTCGAGCCTGCGCCGCTCGCGCTCGATCTCGTCGGTCTCGGTTAGCGCGATCGTGATCAGGCCGTTGTCGTGGCCGGTCATGATCCTCTGCCCGCTGTTCGGATCGTCGGCGAGGAAATTGAAGATCAGCCCATGTTCGGGATTTTCCTGCCGCGTCTGGAGCGGCAGCTTCCAGCGGATCAGGGAATAGAACAGCCGGTGCTTCGCCACCTCCAACTCGCGCCAGCCGGCGAGCTGAACCGGATCGGACAAATCGGGCACGATGCCGTTGTGGCGGCAGGCGCGGCAATAGCCGGTGGTATCGCCCGCATCCGTCAGCCAGTTGCACGCATCGTACTCGGCATTGCGGCAGAGCATCCGCCCCTTGCCCTTGCCGGCGAGCGTCATCCAGGCCCCGCCGTCGGGCTCGATCGCCGACATCGTCTCCTTCTCCGGCAGGAACGCGACGCGGTGGCCGCAGCGTTCGCAGGCGCGGTTCTCGAAATAGAGGACGTTGCCGCAGTCCTGGCAGACAAAGAGCTTCAAGATTTAGCCTCTTCGGGAAGGGAGTCTTATGATTAAGAGTTGCGACGCCTCGCAAATACGCGCGCGGGGGCTCATCGTTCCAACATTCGGGAACAAATAGCCAGACCCGGCGTTCGTTCATACCCGCCCCTGCGATCGGTGGCCCTTTCCGTCTTTATCCCCTTTTGAGTAATGGCTATCACGCTTTGTCTGTGGGAATATCGGCCCGGCACGTGCGCTCTTGCATCACAACGGCCGACACCTTGAACGATCCCTTGCCCGATACCACCGCCGCCGAAAGGCTGCGCCAGCACCTCGAAGAGATCGCGCGCGAGCGCGACAACGCCTATCACGCGCTCCAGGAGCGCGAGGCAGAGCTGGCGCGTATCCAGCGCATCGGCAAGGTCGGCGGCCTCGAGGTCGACTTCCGCGAAGGCTTCAAGAACCGCCGCTCGCCGGAATATCTGATGCTCCACGGGCTGCCGGCGGATGCCACCGACGAGTCGCATGAGGATTGGGTCAACCGCATCCATCCCGAGGATCGCGACGCCGCGGTCAAGCACTTCCTCGATGCGCTGGCCGGGACGAACGAAGACTACACCGCCGAATACCGCATCATCCGCCCCAACGACGGCGAGACCCGCTGGATCCGCGTCGTCGCCAAGTTCGAGCGCGACAGTGACGGCCGCGCCATTCGCCTCGTCGGCGCCCATATCGACATCACCGCCCAGGCGCTCGCGCGCGAGACGCTGCGCGAGAGCGAGGAGCGCTTCCGGCTGATCGCCGACAGCGCGCCGGTGCCGATCTGGGTCACAAAGCTCGACCGCACGCGCTCCTTCGCCAACCAGGCCTATGTCGACTTCATCGGCCTGCCCTACGAACGGGCCATCGATTTCGACTGGCGCAAGATATTGCATCCGGACGACCTGCCGCATGTGCTGCAGCAATCCGTCCAGGGCGAAGCGTCGCTGAAGCCGTTCGTGCTGGAAGCGCGCTACAAGAACGCCAGCGGTGAATGGCGGTGGCTGCGCTCGGAATCGCAGCCGCGCTGGGACCCGACCGGCAAGCACATCGGCTTCATCGGCGTCGCCCACGACATCACCGCCGCCAAGCAGGCCGAGATCGAGCTGAGGCGACTCAACGAGACGCTGGAGGAGCGCATCACCGAGCGCACCGCCGAGCTCGAATCCAACGAGGCGCGGCTGCGCGCGATCCTGGAGACAAGCAACCAGTATCAGGGGCTGGTCAATCTCAGGGGCGAGCTGCTCTACGCGAACCGGACTGCGCTCGATGGCATTCGCGTGGAGGCCCGCGACGTCATCGGCAAACCGTTCTGGGACACGCCCTGGTTCAACCAGACCCAGGGCATGAGCGCCGTCGTGCGCGAGGCCTTCGACACCGTGCTCAGAGGCGAAGCGGTGCGGCTGGAGATGCGCCTGCGCCTACCCATCGGGGAGCGCGATTTCGACTTCGGCATGCGCCCGGTGCTCGACCGCCACGGCAACATCACCGGTGCGGTGCCCGAAGCCGTCGACATCACCGAGCGCCGTCGCGGCGAGGAAGCGCTGCGCCAGTCGCAGAAGATGGAGGCGATCGGCCAGCTCACCGGCGGCGTCGCCCACGACTTCAACAACCTCCTCACCATCATCCGCTCCGCGACCGACTTCCTGCGCCGCCGCGAGCTGCCGGAAGAACGCCGCCGCCGCTATGTCGACGCCATCTCCGACACCGTGGAGCGCGCCTCCAAGCTCACCGCGCAGCTTTTGGCCTTTGCGCGCAGGTAGCCGCTGAAGCCGCAGATCTTCAACGTCGGCAGCCAGGTCGAGGCCGTGGCGCAACTGGTCCGGCCACTGGTCGGCGGCCGCATCGCGATCGCCGTCGAGGTGAACGATGCCGACTGCTTCACGGTGGCCGACATCGCGCAGTTCGAGACCGCGCTGATCAACCTCGCCATCAACGCCCGCGACGCCATGGATGGCGAAGGCCGCCTCACCATCGCCGTGCGCAAGGTCGCGGGCATCCCGAGCCTGCGTGCGCAGTCGGCGCGCGGCGGCGACTATGTCGCGATCTCGGTTGCGGACACCGGCAGCGGCATCGCCCCTGAAAACATCGACGCCATCTTCGAGCCGTTCTTCACCACCAAGGAGGTCGGCAAGGGCACCGGTCTCGGCCTCAGCCAGGCCTTCGGCTTCGCAAAGCAGTCCGAGGGCGACATCGCGGTGACGAGCACGCGCGGCGAAGGCGCGACCTTCACCATCTACCTGCCGCAGGCGCACAGTCCCGCCGCGGAGAAGGACGCTGCGGCACTGACCAGCGAAGCCGCCACCACCGGGCGCGGCTATCGCGTGCTCGTTGTCGAGGACAATGACGACGTCGGCCAGTTCTCGACCGAGCTGCTGGAAGATCTCGGTTATGTCGTCCGCCGGGTCGCCAACGCCAATGCGGCGCTCGGCATTCTCGGCGAGAACGAATTCGCCGTCGACCTCGTCTTCTCCGACGTCATCATGCCCGGCATGAACGGGGTCGAGCTCGCCGGCGTCATCCGCGAACGCTATCCGGGCCTGCCCGTCGTGCTCACCAGCGGCTACAGCAACGTCCTCGCCGAGAACGCGCATCGCGGGTTCGAGTTGATCCAGAAGCCGTACTCCGTGGAATCGCTGTCGCGTATCCTGCGCAAGGCGATCACCGAAAAGTTGGCGGCGGCAAGGTGAGAGATAACCGATGAAACCCGCCCTCCTCTCGGCCTGGCAGACCTGGGCGCTGCTCTCGGCCTGCTTTGCGGCACTCACCGCGATCTTCGCCAAGGTCGGCGTCGAGAACATCAATCCGGATCTGGCGACGTTCATCCGCACCATCGTGGTGCTGCTCGCCTTCTCGGTGCTGCTGTTCTTCACCGGCCAGTTCGCGGTGCCGTCGGCGGTCTCGTCGAAGACCTGGCTGTTCCTGGTGTTGTCCGGGCTTGCGACCGGCGCGTCCTGGCTGTGCTATTTCCGTGCGCTGAAGCTTGGCCCGGCGACGCTGGTGGCGCCGATCGACAAGCTCAGCGTCGTGCTGGTGGCTCTTTTCGCCTTCACCTTTCTCGGCGAGCGTCCGACCCCACAGGGCTGGCTCGGCATCGCCATGATCGGCGCCGGTGCGGTGCTGCTGGCCGTGAAGTTTTGAAGAGTGGAACAAAGGTGGCGTGAGATCGGTTTCTGGCCGGTCGCTTCCCAGCCTCGATCGAGAGACCGATGTCGAGCCAGGCCTCCCATCACCCCACCGACCAGACGAGACGCGCCGGCCGCGCGCTAGATGCGGCCAACTTCTTCCTCGCCGACGTCCGCGACGGGCTTGGGCCCTATCTCGCCGTCTATCTCCTCACCGAGCAGCACTGGGACGAGGCGCGCATCGGCCTCGTGATGTCGATTGCGACCATTGCCGGCATCGTGGCGCAGACGCCGGCCGGCGCGCTGATCGATGCGACGCGGGCGAAGCGGCTGGCGATGGTCATCGCCGCCATCATGGTGACGCTGGCGTCACTGTCGCTGCCGCTGTTTCCCGCCTTCCTGCCGGTCGCGGTCTCGCAAGGCATCGCGCAGGCCGCCGCCGTGATCTTTCCGCCGGCGATCGCCGCCGTCTCGCTCGGCATCTTCGGTCATGCCGCCTTCACCCGGCGGATCGGCCGCAACGAGACCTTTAATCACGCCGGCAATGCAGTCGCCGCCGGGCTGGCGGGACTTTCCGCCTATTGGTTCGGTCCGACCGTCGTGTTCTACCTTCTCGCTGCCATGGCGGTCGCAAGCCTCGTGAGCATTCTCGCGATCCCCGCTCACGCCATCGACCACGACCTCGCGCGCGGGCTGCACGACGCCGATACCGGTGACCAGCCGGAGCAGCCTTCAGGTCTCACGGTGCTCCTGACCTGCCGCCCCCTCCTCGTCTTCGCGGTCTGCGTCGTGCTGTTTCACCTGTCCAACGCGGCCATGCTGCCGCTGGTCGGGCAAAAGCTCGCGCTGCAGGACAAGAACATGGGCACCAGCCTGATGTCGGCCTGCATCGTCGCAGCTCAAATAGTGATGGTGCCGTTCGCGATGCTGGTTGGCGCGAAGGCCGACCGCTGGGGCCACAAGCGCTTCTTCCTCGCCGCATTGTTGATCCTGCCCATTCGCGGCGCGCTCTATACGCTCTCCGACAATCCGTTCTGGCTGGTCGGCGTGCAGCTTCTGGATGGCGTCGGCGCCGGCATCTTTGGCGCGATCTTCCCCGTCATCGTCGCCGACCTCATGCGCAACACCGGCCGCTTCAACGTCGCGCAGGGCGCCGTCATCACCGCCCAGAGCATCGGCGCGGCACTGTCGACGACGCTTGCGGGCCTCGTCGTGGTCGGAGCCGGCTACAGCGCGGCGTTCATCACGCTCGGCGCGGTCGCCGCGATTGGTGCCATCGTCTGCCTCCTCGCTTTGCCCGAGACCCGGCGTGGCACCTTGCAGGCACAGGGGAAGACAGCGGCTCCAGCATCGGTTATCGCTGCCGAATGAACCGACCCAACCTCAAGGACTGAACGTGCCGTCTGACGCCATCTGGGCCTGGAGCATCATCGTCGCCGCGACCGCAGGCGTCATCATCCGGCCTTTTCGCCTGCCCGAGGCGATTTGGGCCGTGATCGGCGCCGGCGCCCTGGTGCTGCTCGGCCTCCTGCCGTGGCAGGACGCGCTCACCGGCATCGAGAAAGGCGTCGACGTCTATCTCTTCCTGATCGGCATGATGCTGATCGCCGAGCTCGCCCGGCTCGAAGGCCTGTTCGACTATCTCGCCGCCCTCGCGGTCGAATATGCAGCCGGCTCGCCGCAGCGGCTGTTTCTGCTGATCTATCTCGTGGGCACCGTCGTCACCGTGCTGCTCTCCAATGACGCCACCGCGATCGTGCTGACACCCGCCGTCTACGCCGCCACGCGCGCAGCCGGCGCCAAGCCGCTGCCCTATCTCTTCGTCTGCGCCTTCATCGCGAACGCCGCAAGCTTCGTGCTGCCGATCTCGAACCCCGCCAATCTCGTGGTGTTCGGCTCGCGCATGCCGCATCTGACCGAATGGCTGCGTCAGTTCGCCCTGCCCTCGCTCGCCTCGATCGTGCTGACCTATGTCGTACTGCGCATCACCCAGCATCGCGCGCTGAAACAGGAGATCATCGAGCGCCGCGTGCCGCACAAGGTGCTCAGCCGCGGCGGCAAGCTGACCGCGATCGGCATTGCTGCGATCGGCGTCGTGCTGATCACGGCCTCCGCGCTCGACAAGCAGCTTGGCCTGCCGACCTTCATCTGCGGCGCCGTGACGACCGGCCTCGTCCTGCTGCTCAGCCGTCAGTCGCCCATGCCGGTACTGAAGCACGTGTCCTGGAGCGTGCTGCCGCTGGTCGGCGGGCTTTTCGTGATGGTGGAAGCACTGGTGAAGACTGGCGTGATCGGCCATCTCAGCGCACTTCTGCACGAGGCCGTCGCGCAGTCCGTACCCGGGGCCGGCTGGAGCGTTGGGATCGCCACCGCCATCGCCACCAATATTGCCAATAACCTGCCGGTCGGCCTCGTCGCCGGGTCGATCGTGGCCGCCGATCACCTGCCCACCCCGGTCGTCAGCGCCATCCTGATCGGCGTCGACCTGGGACCGAATTTCTCGATCACCGGTTCGCTCGCGACCATCCTGTGGCTGGTCGCGCTCCGCCGCGAAAAAATCGAGGTCGGCGCCTGGCCGTTCCTCAAGCTGGGGCTGCTGGTGACGCCACCCGCCTTGATCGCAGCGCTTGCGGCTGCGATCTGGTAATCGCGCGCAATTTGCGGCTCATCAATGTCGCCGCCAAAGCCGGACCTATGCTTCTTCGCGTCGCGCAGCCTCACACGGCGCGGCACGGAGGTCCATCATGCAGAGTCAATCAAAGGCGTTGCCGCAGAGCTTTTCCCTGCGTCGGTCGCATCACAGCTTCACCGCGCGGGAACAAGGTGGCGGGACATTCCACCCCCTACTCGTCGTCTCGGTCGTGGTGCTGCTCACCCTGTTCGCGATCGTGGAGATCGACCTGCACAGCGCCCAGCTTCAGGCGATCGGCCTGCTCGGCCATGGGACCGGGATCGATCCCGTCTTCCTGAGCCCGTAGCGGGAAAAGCCCGATCGCGGCCACAAGGCCGCGACCGGGCAACGCGTTAGTCGTTCTCGTAGCCGTAGACTTCCGGCAGGATGAAGATTGCGGCGAGCAATCCGATCAGCGGGAAGATCGCGACCATCAGCGTGGCATTCGCCTGGCCGATCGCCGCGAACACCGTCGGGAACAGGAAGATCGCCAGGAACGACGGCAACTTCACGAACATGTAGGCGAAGCCGCTGGCCGTGCCGCGATACTTGGGCTTCGCAACCATGGTCGGGATCGTCATGCAGTTCGACGCGTCCCAATAATGGCCCCACAACATGGCGGCCGCTGCGAACGGCAGCAGGATCTTGTTGTCGGTGTAGAGCGCGAAGGCCGCGACCAGCAGCGAGGCCAGCACGATGCTGAAACCGGCGATCGAGATGCCGCGGTGGCCGATCTTGGGCGTCAGCAGCGGACCGACCCAGCCGGACAGAGCCGCGAAGGAAAACAGCGCCATCGTCACCAGATTGATGCCGAGCACGCTCGACACGCCAACCATCACGAACAGCACCGGCAGATAGAATGCGAAGGTCGAGAACTCGCTGCCTTGCGCGAAACAGGCGATCCAGCCGTAGATCGTGGCGCGCCAGCGGATCGGGTCCTTCCTGAGGTCAGCGATGAAGGCACGTGTGCTGACCTTCGGCACCTTCACGTCCTGGTCCGGCAGCATGTCGAGATTGTCGTTGAACATCTCGCGCGCGACCTTCTTGGCCTCGCGGTAACGTCCCTTCTGCACCAGCCACACCGCCGTCTCCGGCACGTCGTGACGCATGATCAGGATGATCAGCGCCGGCACCGCGCCGAGACCGAGCGTCACGCGCCACAGCATCTCGTGCTGCATGTCGATCAGCAGGAAGATCACGATGACACCGATGGTGAGAACTTCACCGACGGCGAACATGAATTGCCAGCGATTGCCCATGACCTCGCGCTCACCCTTGGCCATGGATTCCATGATGTAGGTGTAGCCGGTCGAAATATCCGAGCCGAGCGGAATGCCGAGCAGGAAGCGGATCACGATGAGCCAGGTCACGTTCGGCACGAAGGCCTGCGCCAGCGCGAGCACGATGAACAGCACCATCGTCACCAGGAACATGACGCGGCGGCCGATCTTGTCGGAGAGCCAGCCGCCGAGCAGCGCGCCGATCAGGGCGCCGCCCTGCGTGCCGGCTGCAGCGAGACCGAGCATCAGCGGATCGGGATTGTACTGCTCCTTGATGAAGATCAGCACGAAGGCGATCGAATAGAGATCCCAGGCTTCGACCAGGATCGAGGCCATCATCAGCCAGCCGACCTTGTTGCCCTTGGGACTGTAGTTCGTGATGAGGTAGCGGACCGCGGCTTCGCTCGCGGTCGGTTGTGGCATCGCCGTCGTTAACATCTTTGGTCCTCTCTTCAAAACTTTCTTACGTGCCGAGCAGCGGCTCGATGCTGCAATCGAGCAGGCGCGGATCGATCCCCGCCTCCATGCCCGTGAACATGTGGTCCATGTAGTCGATCAACGCATCGCTCGCCTTCACGGCGTCCTCGACATGGCGGCCGGCGACCGCAACGAGAATGGCGAGGTGGCGATCGATCGTGCCTGACAGTTCGGCCTGTCCCGGCATGAAGCGATGGTGGATGTAGCCGATGCGGCGGTACAGCGTGTGCAACGGCCGCAGCGTGTGCACCAGGAAGGGCTCGCCGGCTGCTTCCAGCACCAGCGCGTCGATGCGGCGATCGATGCTGTTGAATTCGTCGAGGGTCAGGGTGGCGCGGCGTTCGCGCAGCAGGCGCTCGATGTGCAGCGCCTGATTGCGATGCGACAGGCTGGCGCGATCGGCCGCGAGCCGCACGACAAAGCGCTCCATGTCGCGGCGCAAGGCCAGCAGCATCCGCTCGCGCGCAAGATCGATCGGCGCGATGTGCAGCCCGTGGCGTGGACGGATGATGATTAGCGTATCGGCGGAGAGACGATTGACGGCGTGATGCACCGGTGTGCGCCCGAAGCCGGTGATGTGCTGCAATTCCAGCATCGTCATGAATTGTCCGGGCTTGAGCTCGCAGTGGACGAGCAGCTCTTCGATCCTCTGGTAAGCCAGCTCGAAGAAGTTGAGCCGGTTGCGCCGGGAGGGCTTGCCCTCGCCGTCGTCCTCGTTTCTCACCACCTCGAGCGCGCGCTTGCGCCGTGCCATGTCGTCCTCCTGTCAACCGCGCTCTCATTGCTGGGTGGCGCCATAGTTGTGGGACTCTTAAAACATGTTGTGATATATTACAAGCAGGCGTAAGACGTTCGCGCGACCTGCAACATGTTGCAGTGCGAAATGAGACGTCAGGCGCGAGGCGCCTGTGATGGGAGGATTGTTGCCGTGAAGATCACGTCAATCGAGACGCTGCGCACCGAGGAATTTTCCAACGTCATCTGGGTGCGCGTTCACACCGACACGGGCATGATCGGTCTCGGCGAAACCTTCTATGGCGCGGGCGCGGTCGAAGCGCAGATCCACGACACCTTTGCCGGCCGCCTGCTCGGCCGCAATCCGCTGCACATCGAGGCGATCCACCGCGACATGCTGAACCTGCCGATGGCGCAGTCCTCGACCGGCGTCGAGTATCGCGCAGCTTCCGCAATCGACATCGCGCTATGGGATCTGTTCGGCAAGGTCTGCAATCAGCCTGTGCACCAGATGCTCGGTGGCCTCTGCCGCGACAAGCAGCGCATCTACAACACCTGCGCCGGCACGCAATATGTCCGCTCGATCAATATCAGCCCGGTCGCCAACTGGAATCTCGGCGCCTCCAAAGGCCCCTACGAAGACCTCGACGGCTTCATGCACCACGCCGACGCGCTGGCCGAAAGCCTGCTGGAGAGCGGCATCTCCGCGATGAAGATCTGGCCGTTCGATCCGGCGGCACAGGAGAACAAGGGCCTCTACATCACCGCAGCCCAGATGAAGCGGGCGATCGAACCGTTCGAGAAGATCCGCAAGGCCGTCGGCGACAAGATGGAGATCATGGTCGAGCTCCACTCGCTCTGGAACCTGCCGACCGCCAAGCAGATCGCGCGCGCGCTCGAGCCCTACAAGCCGACCTGGTACGAAGACCCGATCCGGATGAACTCGCCGCAGGCGCTGGCCGAATATGCCCGCTCGACCGACGTCTGGGTCTGCGCCAGCGAGACGCTGGGCTCGCGCTTTCCCTACAAGGACATGCTCGACCGCGACGCCATGCATGTGGTGATGGCGGATCTGTGCTGGACCGGCGGCCTCACCGAAGGCCGCAAGATCGCGGCGATGGCCGAGACCTATCACCGCCCGTTTGCGCCGCATGACTGCATCGGCCCGATCGGCTTCATCGCGGCCATCCACATGTCGTTCAGCCAGCCCAACACGCTGATCCAGGAATCAGTGCGCGCCTTCTACAGGGGCTGGTACAATGAGCTCGTCACCACGATGCCGACGATCAAGGACGGCTTTGTCTATCCGATGGAAGGGCCCGGCCTCGGCGTCGACCTTCTGCCCGCCGTATTCGACCGCTCCGATCTGACCGTGCGTCGCTCCAACGTCTGAGGATTTCTTGAGATGAGCACCGCCCTCTTCGACCTTTCCGGCCGCACCGCACTCGTGACCGGCTCCTCCCGCGGGCTCGGCCGCGCCATTGCCGAGGGCATGGCCAAGGCCGGCGCCAAGATCATCATCAACGGCGTCGACCCCAAGCGCGTCGAGCAGGCCGTCGCCGAGTTTCGCGCCGCCGGTCATCAGGCCGAGGGCGCCGCGTTCAACGTCACCGATGAGCCCGCGATCGTCGCGGCCTTCGAGCGCTTCGACCGCGAAGGGCTCGCGGTCGACATTCTCGTCAACAATGCCGGCATCCAGCACCGCAAGCCGCTGGTCGAGTTCACCACCGACGAATGGCGCAAGGTGATCGAGACCGATCTCACCAGCGCCTTCGTGATCGGCCGCGAGGCCGGCAAGCGCATGATCCCGCGCAAGCGTGGCAAGATCATCAATATTGGCTCGCTCGGCAGCGAGCTCGCCCGTCCCACCATCGCGCCCTACACCGCGGCCAAGGGCGGCATCAAGAACCTGACCCGCTCGATGGCGGTGGAATGGGCCCAGCACGGCATCCAGGCCAATGCGATCGGCCCCGGCTACATGCTGACCGACATGAACGAGGCGCTGGTCAACAACACCGACTTCAACAACTGGCTGATGGGCCGCATTCCCTCCAAGCGCTGGGGCAGGCCGGACGAGCTGGTGGGCGCGGCGATCTTCCTGGCGTCGGACGCTTCGACCTACGTCAACGGACAGATCATCTATGTCGATGGCGGCATGATCGCCGCGATGTAATCGCGAAAGCCTAAGGGAACGAGACCATGCGCGCCGTCGTCATCCACGCCCCGAAAGACCTGCGGATCGACAGCTATCCCGATCCAGCCCCCGCCCCGGGCGAAGTCCGCGTCAAGATTGCGAACGGCGGCATCTGCGGCTCCGATCTGCACTACTATCATCACGGCGGTTTCGGCGTCGTGCGCATCCAGCAGCCGATGGCGCTGGGCCATGAGATCGCGGGCGTGGTCGCGGCCGTCGGTGACGGCGTCACCAATGTGAAGCCGGGCACGCGCGTCGCCGTCAATCCGAGCAGACCGTGCGGCCAGTGCCTGCATTGCCAGGAAGGCATGCGCAACCAGTGCCTCGACATGCGCTTCCTCGGCAGCGCGATGCGTTTCCCCCATGTCCAAGGCGGCTTTCGCGAGTTCATCACGGTCGATGCCACGCAAGCCGTGCCGATTGCTGACAAGCTGTCGCTGGCGGAAGCTGCGGTGGCCGAGCCGCTCGCAGTGTGCCTGCATGCCGGCAAACAGGCCGGCCCCCTCCTCGGCAAACGCGTGCTGATCACGGGTTGCGGGCCGATTGGTGCGCTGATGATCCTGGTGTCGCGCTTCGGCGGCGCGTCCGAGATCGTGGTGACCGATGTCGCCGACGCGCCGCTCGCGGTCGCAAAGAAGCTCGGCGCCACCCACGCCATCAATGTCGCGACCGATGCCGCAGCGCTCGATCCCTGGCGCGCCGGCAAGGGCGTGTTCGACACCCTGTTCGAGGCCTCCGGCAACCAGGCCGCGCTGCGAACGGCGCTCGACGTGCTCAGGCCCGGCGCCACGCTGGTGCAGCTCGGTCTCGGCGGCGAGATGACGCTGCCGATCAACTCCATCGTCGCCAAGGAATTGCAGCTCCGCGGCACCTTCCGCTTCGACCCCGAATTCGAGCTCGCGGTGCGGCTGATGGGCGAAGGGCTGATCGACGTGAAACCGCTGATCACGGCCACCATGCCGTTCGAGAACGCGGTCGCCGCGTTCGAACTGGCCAGCGACCGCTCGCAATCGATGAAGGTGCAGCTGACGTTCTAGGGCTGGTATCGCGGTTACTGGCTCCCGATCAGCTTATCACTGACCAGCCGGACCGCACCCCGTTTCCACGAATAGTCGGCGCCCATGCGCAGGCCGCTGTCGCCACGCGACAGCACCGCACCGGTCCTGGCATCGCGGACCTGGAAGCCGAGCGTGTATTCGGTGCGGCTGACCCGCCGCACCACGCCGATCAACGACTGATCCGCGCCGAGCTTTTGCGCGATCGCCGCCTCGCAGCCGCCGCAATCCCGCAAGGCGCGCGCCTTGACCGCCTCGCCGCCGGCATCAACGATGCGGTAGCGGCCGGATTGGCCCAGCGCCTCGCGCACGCTGCCGGTGACCTCGGCCAGATACGACGCATCCGACGCGGCCGAAGTGCCAGCCGAGGCGGCGGTCGTATCCTCGAGCTCGAAATCGAACACGGCAAGCGCGGGCGTGGCGAGCGCGGCCATGACCTCGCGAGACACGAAAATCTCGGCGCGCTCCCATGATTCATCATTGTCGCCGCGGAAGGTGTAGAGCTTGTCCATCACGAGCTTCTTGGCGCCGACGTCGATCACGGCGACCTTGGCCCATTGCACCAGCGTGCTCGTCTTCTGGATGCCGCCGATGACCTTGAATGCCGCGCCGTCCTGGGCAGACGGCACCGGCCGGTAGCGGCCGTCCGCACTGATATCCCGCCTGAGCGCGGCCATGAACGCCGACAGCCGCCGCTCGTGGGCGGCGGTCTGGTTGGCCGGTTCGGCCGACGTATCGGTGTAGCTGAAATCGTCTATGGCAACGCCGATGGCATCCTCGGCGCCGGCAGGCGAAGAGGCCGCCGGGAGGACGAAGAGGAGGAAAGCAGAGAGGATCAAGCTGATACGGCGCATGCGGGCCTCGTGTGATGGAGCGGCGGCGCAATCTGGACGGCAGCCTCAGGTCATGCAGCTGCGCTGGTCCCGACCAAGGCCGGGAAAATTTCACGACGTTGCACCGCGGTATGCGCAGTGCTTTCCGCCGCTCGCGTTCTGCCGTTTAATGCGCCGGCGACAATTCCGTTCGCGCCAGGTGCCCGCCGATGTGGAACCGCCCGAGGTTCGATCTCAAGGTCCGTCTGACGTTGCGCGTGGCCGCCATATCGGCCGCGTGCTTCGCCGCGATCTCCGCCTATTTCCTCATCACCGCCGACCGCGCGGCCCATGCGCGCCTCGACGACATCGCCGCCATCGTGGCCAAGACGCTGGAGCTGCAACAGGGCAAGATCCAGTGGGTGGCTAGCCCGCGCTCGGACTTTCCCAACCTCGACCCCGTTTCGGCCTATGTGATGACGCCCGGCCTGTGCCTGGCGTTCCGCGGCGTGAGCGGCGACATCATCCAGCGATTCTGCAGTGGCGCGCCGATCCCGGCGAACCCGCCGCCGCAAGTCTTCGTGGCTTTCTATCGCAGCCTGTTCGACCCCGGCCGCGAGGCGGCACGGCCCGTGATCGTGCGCGGAACGAAGCTCGGCGAGACCGTGGTCTCGGTCGACCCGGCCGTGCAGACGGCCGACGCCTGGCACGAGGCCGGCCGGCTGATGCTCGCGCTTGCGATCGCACTGCCGCTGTTGTGCGTCCTGGTCTACGCCGCACTGGCGCGTGCGCTGCGCCCCACCCGCATGATCCGCTCCGGCCTCGAGCGGATCGCCGCCAATGACCTGTCGACGCGGCTGCCGCCGTTCGATCTCGCCGAGCTGTCGGCGATCCGCGACGTCTTCAACCATCTCGCCGAAAGCCTCGACACCGCGCTGGCCGAGCGCAGCGAATTGACGCGGAAACTGATCGCACTCCAGGACGAGGAGCGCCGCCATCTCGCGCGCGAGCTGCATGACGAGTTCGGCCAGTCGCTGGCCGCCATCCGCGCGCTCGCCTCCTCTGCCCGCCAGACCGCCGTACAGGACTGCCCCTCCCTGCTTGGCGAGTGCGACGGCATCGCGCGGACCGCAACCGGCATGATGGAGACGTTGCGCGGCGCGCTGTTCCGGCTGCGCCCGCCTGATGTCGAGGAGCTCGGGCTCGTGGCGAGCCTCGAAGGCCTGGTTGCGGGCTGGAACGGGCGTAGCCGCGGCCAGACACGGTTTTCGATCCGTTTCGACGGTGCGTTCGCGACCCTGCCCGCCACGATCAGCGCGAGCCTGTACCGTATCGTGCAGGAGGCACTCACCAATGCCGCCAAGCATGCCGGCGCCACGCGGGTAAGCCTGGAGCTTGCGATGCGTGCCGACGAGATCGCACTTGCGATCGACGACGACGGACGGTCGAACGATCCCGTCGCAAAATCCGGAATGGGCCTGCTCGGCATGCGCGAGCGCGTCGCGGCCTTGCGTGGCCAGTTGAGCTTCGAGGCCGCGCCGAACGGCGGCTCCGCGCTGCGCGTGGTCATTCCGCTTGCAGGCCTCGATCGGCAGCCACTGGAGCGCGCGGCATGAGCGCGGCCGATGCGACCATTCTGCTGGTCGACGACCATTCCGTCGTCCGCGAGGGCTATCGCTCCGTGCTCCAGAAGCAGCCGGGGCTTCGCGTCGTCGCCGAAGCCGCCGATGGCGCCGAGGCCTACCGTCTATTCAAATCCGAGGCGCCCGACCTCGTCATCATGGATCTGAGCATGCCCGGCATCGGCGGCATCGAGGCCGTCAGGCGCATCAGGCAATGGGATAAGGCGGCACGGATCCTCGTTTTCACCATGCACGAGAATGCCGGCTTCGCCGTGCAGGCGATCCGCGCCGGCGCGCGGGGCTATGTCACCAAGACCAGCCCGCCCGAGACGCTGGTGCGCGCCGTGATGGACGTGCTCGCCGGCAAGATCGCCATCAGCCCCGACATCGACCATGAGCTCGCGCTCAGCCGTATCAGCGGCGAGAGCTCGGCCGCCGACGTGCTCACGCCGCGCGAGTTCGAGGTGTTGCGGCTGCTGCTCGCCGAGAACACGACGGAGGAGATCGCCGAGACGCTACATGTCAGCCCGAAGACGGTCGCGAACCTGCACTCGCTGATCAAGGACAAGCTCGGCGTCGGCTCCGACATCGAGCTGGTCCGGCTGGCGCTGCGGCAAGGCCTGCTGACGCAGGCCGATCTCGGCGAAGCCCGGTCGCTCAGGCCAGATAACGCGTGAGATAGCCTTCCATGGCGTAGAGCGCGCAGAGCGCGAGGCTCGACCACACCGCGGCGGTGAAATACAGGAACATCCAGGTAAGCTCGCCCTTCCAGTGCGCGATGTCGTGGGTCACCACCCAGCGCGTCGCGACGTCATGCAGGCCTTCGAGGAAGCCGAGGAGCCTGTTGCCCTCTTCATGTCCTGCCCGCCAGCGGCTGAGATACATCGGCACGTCGACGGTAACGAGGAAGGCGAGGAAGCAGGCGATGCCGATGATGCCGGCGATCAGCGCCCAGCGCACCGGTCCCTGGAATTCCGGCATGAGGCGGCACAGCGCGATGCCAGCGAGGAAAAACGTCACCGCCCACAGCGAATTCTCGATCGCGTTGTAGAGGAAGTTCGTGGTGACGACCGCGTACCAGGAGAAGCACTCCGCGATGATGATGATAGGCACGATCACCAGCGCGATGTTGACCGCGGTCTCCGCCCCCGCCATGTGACCTAGCTGGTGCAGGATGATCGCCCATTGCGCGACGAAGCACAGTTCGGCCACGGTCGCGACGGTGCGGCCGACGAAGACGCTGGAGAGCCAGGTGTCGAACAGGCAGATGCGCTGCACGTCGGCGCGCGGCAGGAACGATCGGAACGCGCAGCCGAACACATAGCCGGCGCAGAGCAGGAACATCAGCCCGATATCCGAACCGCCGCCGGCGCTGCCGGCAGGCGTCGGATAGAACTCGCGGTACAGCATGAACCAGACGAGAATGTTGGCACTGCTGACAAGCGTCAGGGACCCCCACCACCACGCGAGGGGATTTGACCGCGCCTGCCACTGCAACATGAATCGCTCCGCCGTAACCGATATGACATTTAGTGGTAGCAATTCTGTCATAAATCGGCGGCACGACGCGACAAAAATCTACGTTATGGCGCTGTCATAATTGAGCTGCACGCTGTCATATTCGCGAAGGCGACTGCTCTCCCCATGCGTTTCCGAGCTTATTCCGGGGCGCCTCTTCGAGGCCCCCGGAATAACGCTGGGGATTCTATTTCTTCATCCCACCAACATACGCCGCGAGCTTGTCCAGCGTCTGGTAGCCGTATTCGACGGCACCGAAGCCGATCATGCCGTCGCGCTGCTCGGTGCTCGAGGCCAGTTGCCGCATCATCAGCACGGTCTTGCCGTTGCTCTGCTCGGCGAAGGTGAGGGTGAAGCGGAACATGCCGGGATCATCGTCCTGGTCGACGCCGTGATCCATCTCCATCAGCGACGGCCGCTCGATGCGGCGGAAGCGCATGCGGTTCGGATAGACGGTGCCGTCAGGACCGATCATGTTGAAGCGCCAGACGCCGCCAACGCGCACGTCGATCTCGAAGGTCTCGATCTTGAAGCCCTTCGGCCCGAACCATTGCGGGAGATGTTTTGGATCGGACCACGCCTCGAACACCAGAGCGCGCGGCGCGTCGATCACGCGCGACATCACGATCTCGCGGTCCATCGACCATTGCGACAGAGCGGGATTGGCAGAATTCGTCATCACTCAGAACCTTTCCGTTTGGTTGTGCGGGACGGTCGCTTGGCGGCCGCCCTCTCCTTCTCTTTCTTCAGTTGCATGACGTAAGCCTCGAACCGGTCGAGCCGCGCCTCCCAGATCGCGCGCTGCTGCTGGAACCAGTCCTCCGCGCCGACGAGCGCGTCCGGGCTGAGCCGGCAGGTGCGCACGCGGCCGGATTTCTCCGACTGAACGAGCCCGCTCGTCTCCAGCACATGGATGTGTTTCATGAAGCTCGGCAGCGCCATCTCGAACGGATCGGCGAGCTCGCCGACCGACGCCTCGCCGGCGCAGAGCCGCATCACGATCGCCCGCCTTGTGGGATCGGCAAGGGCTGCGAAGACATGGTCGAGCTGGGACAATTGGTTAGCCATGAAGCTAACTATAGACCCGCCGCCCGCCCGGCGTCAATAATTGTTAGCTCACAAGCTAAGTAATTTTCCGCAAGCCCCCGCCGGCGGAACCCACAACGCGCAATCGTGAATTGGGGCACCCGGCCCTCGCCGTTAGAAGAGAGAGGGGGCGCATCGCATCAAGCGTCAGAGCCGTGCCGTCTGTTGTTACCTCGTCACACCTCACCCGGCGGGCCCTCGCGCGGGCCGCGTTGGTTCCCCTCGTGTTGGCCTGGCCGCGCCGCGCATCCGCGGATTCCGACATGATCGCGCAGATGCGCGACATCGTCGCCAACGAGCTGGCGCCGACCATGACGCCGGACCAGCCGGGCGGCCTCGCCGCCGCGCTCTATGCCGGCCGCCATGTCGAGTTCTTCAACTACGGCTTCGCCGACGACGGCACGCGACGACCGGTCACACCGGACACGCTGTTCAACCTTGGTTCGCTGCGCAAGCCGTTCGAGGCGACGCTGGTGGCGCTGGGCTCGCTCCGGAGTGAATTGCGGCTCGACGACCGCCTGCCGAAATATCTGCCCGAGCTCACGGGAGACTATGTCCGCCGCGTCACCGTCGGCCAGCTCGCCACACACACGTCGGGCATGCTGCTGTCGACCGACCATCCACCCTGGCCGAACGACTCGTTCTCGCGGGCGCAGTTCATCGACATGTTCAACGCCTGGGAGCCGCAGGCCGGCGAAGCGCCCGGCAAGCAGCGCATCTACAGCCATGCCTGTTACGTGCTGCTTCAGCTCGTGCTCGAGCGCTGCTACGGCGCTCCGATCGCAACCCTGTTCGAAGAGCGCATCCTTGGGCCGATCGGCATGAATGCAACCTCTCTGCCGGAGCGCGGCGAGGACAACCGCGCCGTCATGGACGCGGCGTGGATGCAGCGCGTCGTGCAAGGCTATTCGGATCAGGGCATGGCGATCGGCCCACCCGGCAACCAGCAGAGCTATTTCGACTTTCCCGGCGCCGGCCAGATGTTTTCGTCCGCGCGGGATCTCGCGACCTTCGTTGCGGCCTGCGTCGACGGCCGCCCAGTCGATCCACATTTGCGCGAGGCGCTGCGGATGACACAGCGCGAGACCTTCCGCGTCGACGACAAGTTCGGACAAGGCATGGCATGGGAGACGGTCCAACTCCCCGACGCCACCATCGTCGACAAGCCCGGCGGCCTCAACAATGCCTCCGGCTATCTCGGCCTCGTTCCTATCAGGCAGATCGGCTTCGTCCTGCTCGCCAATCGCGGCGAATATCCGCACGAGATCGTTCGCTACAAGATCCTGCCCGCGCTGGCGAAGCTCGTCGCCTCGCACTGAACCGTCCCTCGCAACAGAAAGCCCCGGCAGAGCCGGGGCTTTCTGCGCCAGATCAGGAACGGGATGCTCAGTACCTGGCGACGACCGGTCCGCCGAACTTGTAGTTCACGCCGACGCGCACAATGTTCGACTTGAGATCGACCGAGTGGGTATAAACGTTGCTCGGATATTGCGTTACGCCGCCGACCAGATTGGTACTGGTCGCGCTGGCGCGGCCGAGATCGACGTAGAGATATTCGGCCTTGAGCGACCAGCCGCCGCCGAAGGCATATTCGGTGCCGACGCCCGCGGTCCAGCCGAGGCGCGTGTCGCGAATCGCGGCCGACTCGGTCGCGGCTGAGAACGTGTCGGTGAAATTGAAATTGCCCTTCACCTCGGAGATCGCCGCGCCGCCCGTCGCGTACAGCAGCCAGGTCGGAGCCGCGAGGAAGCCGATGCGACCGCGGATGGTGGCGAGCCAATCGGCCGAGACCTGCGACGACACGGTAAAGCCTGTCGGCGCGCAGCAGGGATAGAGCGCAGAGCCCGTCGCGCTGCCCTTGAAACCGAAATAGTTGATGTCGCCTTCGAGGCCGAGCACGGCGTGGTTGACCTGCCAGTTGTAGCCCGCGGTAAAGCCGCCGGTCACGCTGGAGCTGTTGACGCCCTGGGCGCCGACCGTGTTGATGGCGGGGACGCTGCTCGCCGCAAAATAGCCGGCCGGCGTCCAGATGGTCGAGGTGTTCAGATCGGCGCTGCCCCACTGCCCGCCGACATTGCCGCCGACGTAAAAGCCGGTCCAGTTGTAGGCCGGCGCCATCACCGGCGCCTTGGTGTATTGCGCCGCGAGGTCGGCCGCATGCGCGGATGCGGTGCCGAGCACAATTGAAGCGACCGCCAGCAAAAACTTGTTCATTCCGAGTCTCCATGCCCCACGCGATCGACGCTCGCGTTTCAATTGCGCACCGGTGGGAGCCATCCGGCGCAGATTGGGGATAGGGAGTGGATCGCTCGCCGTCTCGGTCTGCGGCGCAGTTCGTATGGACTGTGACGTAGTCAGTGACTTATCGCGCAAGACCAGCGAGGAGTGTGACCCGAACGCCACGCGTCGCCCCGCCGCAGCGGCGCACCACGCAAGCCGCACGTCGCGTTACGACAAGTGCACAAGAATGGCGGAGCGAAGCCGCGCGCCGACTCACACCGAGCGCGTCAGTCCGCCGTCGACGCGGATATTCTGGCCGGTGATGTAGGCGGCACCCTCGGACGCCAGGAACGACACCGTCGCCGCGACCTCCTCGACCTTGCCGTAGCGCTTCATCGGCACGCTCTCGCGCCGCGCATCGGTCTGCGGCAAGCTGTCGATCCAGCCCGGCAGCACGTTGTTCATACGGATGTTGTCGGCGGCATGGGTGTCGGTGAAGATCTTCGTGAAGGCGGCGAGGCCGGCGCGGAACACCGCAGAGGTCGGAAACATCGCGCTCGGCTCGAATGCCCAGGCGGTCGAGATGTTGATGATGGCGCCGCTCTTCTGCGCCTGCATCACCGGCGTCACCAGCCGGGTCGGCCGGATCACGTTGAGGAGATACGTGTCGAGGCCGGTGTGCCACTGCTCGTCGGTGATCTCCGTGATCGCCGCGCGCGGGCCGTGGCCGGCGCTGTTGACGAGCACGTCGATGCGTCCCCATTTGGCCATCGCCCCGTCGACGAGCCGCTTCAGATCATCGTTCGACTTGTTGGAGCCGGTGACGCCGAGGCCGCCGAGCTCGACGGCCAGCGCCTCGCCCTTGCCGGAGGACGACAGGATCGCGACGCGAAAGCCGTCGGCCGCGAGCCGCCGCGCAGCCCCTGCCCCCATGCCGCTGCCGCCAGCCGTGACGAGTGCGACCTTCTCTGCTGCCATGACCGATCATCCCTGTGTTGAGGCGAGCCCCGGGCCCGGCCTATCATGAGGCCTTCTACCGCCGGACCTGCCGCCAGGTCCACCGCCGAAGGCATCCGTCATGAGCGATCTGCAGATCCGCAATTTGCGCCCCGAGGAGATCGCCATCGCCGTCGACTGGGCAGCGGCCGAGGGCTGGAATCCGGGCCTCGGCGACGCCGCCTGTTTCGCGATCCCGGACGCGAAGGGCTTCTTCATCGGCGAGATCGACGGCGAGCCGGTCGCAACAATCTCCTGCGTCAATTACGATGATCGCTTCGCCTTCCTCGGCTTCTACATCGTGCGTTCAGGCTTTCGCGGCGCGGGCCACGGCCTGCGCATCTGGAACGCAGCGATCGCGCATGCAGGCACGCGCGTGATCGGGCTCGACGGCGTCGTCGCGCAGCAGGACAATTACAAGAAGTCCGGCTTCCAGCTTGCCTACGCCAATATCCGCTACGGCGGCATCGTCGCCGCGCCGCCGAATCCGCCCGCCGAAATCGTCGCGCTCGACAATGTCCCGTTTGCGCTCGTTGAAGCCGACGACGCGACCGTCTTCCCGGCCGCGCGCAGCGCCTTCCTGCGCGCCTGGATCAACACATCGGGCCATCTCGGCGGCGCGCTGCTGCGCGACGGCAAGCTCGCGGCATGGGGGGTGATCCGGCCCTGCCGGACCGGCCACAAGATCGGCCCGCTCGTCGCCGACGACCGCGGAGCGGCGGAAGCGATCGTGCAGGCCCTGCTGGCGACCGCAGGCGGCGGCGAAGTCTTCCTCGACGTCCCCGCGATCAATCGCGAGGCCATTGCGCTCGCGGAATCGCTCGGGCTCAAGCCGGTGTTCGAGACGGCACGGATGTACACAGGGCCGATCCCGCCGCTGCGGATCGACCGCGTCTTCGGCGTGACCAGTTTTGAGCTGGGCTAGCTGGGCGGACGACGCCGCTCAGTAGCAGCGCATGATGTTGACGGTGTGCTCGGCGCCGCCGCGGCCGGGCACCGTCACCTGCTCCGTCGGGCAGCTCGGCACATAGGGCCGGTCGGACGGCACCACATTCGGCGGGAAGCGATGGGTCCAGTCCCAGGGAACGTCGTACGTATAGGTGTAACGCACGTCGGTGGAGGCCGGCTGCCCGGCATCGACGAAAGGCTGGTTATAGCCTGCGTTGTCGTAGAACCCGCCGCCGCCCGGCCAATAGACCCAAGGCGTGTTGCGGCCGCGGAACCGGGCGCCAGGACCGATCTGCGGACGCGCGATCGCGCCGGAAGGCGCGGCGGCCATCCCGTGCGCGGCGGTGGCGGTGGCGCCGGGCCTGGCAAAACCGTCATTGGCAGAAAGGAGCAGCGCGGCTGCGCTGAGCGAGGCGAAGAGCGCCCCATATGATCTGGACATCATGATACGCACCAACTCGTTTGGCTTCGGCGGCTCCCCACCGCACGCTAGGCCGGGCCGTCGCCCACCCGCAAACGTATAATTAATTGTTGGTTAAGGCACGGAATTAACGGGGTACCTGGTGCGGCAAGTCGCCCGGGATTCTGTGCTGATTTCAGACACTTCGTTCCGGGGTAGTCCTCATGACCCGTTGATCGGAGTTGATCGCGCTCGCCGAATTGGCGGCGGCAATTTTGCTTGAAGTCGCCTCCTCCGTCATTGCGAACGCAGCGAAGCAATCCAGGGTTTTGCCACGGAGGAATTCTGGATTGCTTCGCGGCGCTCGCAATGACGGCGTTGAGGCAGTTGAGTGCAATAACGGTGATCTCGTGCCCGACAACGCCCCATCCGTGGGTGCCTGGTCACCTCCCCGTCACTTCTGCTTGCTCCCTGGGTCTTGTAACAAAACTGTCATGCAGCAAAACTAAACGATGGCCGGGGGCCGCGGTCGCGGCCATTGCCGCCTCACCGCAGGAGATTTCGATGCGCCGTTCACTGGTGTTGCTGTCCGCCGGGCTGACAGTCTTGTCCACAGGACTTGCCTCCGCCCAGAACAACACGCCCCGCAACCTGATCCTCTTCATCCCCGATGGTCTGCGCGCGCTGAAGGTGACGCCGGAGACCGCGCCGGCGATGGCCGAGGTCCGTGACAAGGGCGTCAACTTCAAGAACCCGCATTCGCTCTTCCCGACCTTCACCATGGCCAACGGCTCGGCGATGTCGACCGGCCACTATCTCGGCGACACCGGCGTGTTCTCCAACACGATCTGGACCAACTATACGTCCGTCCCCGCCGGCGACACCGTGGTCCCCTTCATCGAGAACGACGCCGTGCTCGGCGACATCGACGAGCATTTCAAGGGCGACTATCTCAACGAAGAGACGATTCTGAAGATGGCCCGCGACAAGGGCTTCAGCACCGCGGCGATCGGCAAGGTCGGTCCGACCTACCAGTTCGACCACACTGACAAGCCCGAAAAGGCCGGCCTGCATTCGGTCGTGTTCGACGACTCCACCGGCGGCAAGAACGGCGTGGCGCTGTCTGACGAGGTGAAGGACGCGCTGACCAAGGCCGGCCTGCCCCTCGCCACGCCACCGCGCGGCGACAATTCCAAGGCGGGCGATGCCAAGACGCCCGGCACCGTTGTCGCCAACGTTGCGCAGCAGGCTTATTTCGCCGACGTCGCCGCCAAGGCCGTGCTGCCGATGTTCAAGGCGCGCAACAAGCCGTTCGTGCTGGTGTTCTGGTCGCGCGACCCTGACGGCACCCAGCACAACCAGGGCGACAGCCTCAACCAGATCAAGCCGGGCATCAACGGCCCGAGCACGATGGCGAGCATCAAGAACGCCGACAACAACCTCGCCCAGCTCCGCAAGGCGCTCGACGAGCTCGGGCTGGCCGCGAATACCAACATCATGATCCAGGCCGACCACGGCTTCTCGACCATCTCCAAGGAGAGCAAGACCAGCCCCTCGGCCAAGGTCAGCTATGACGACACGCCGAAGGACTTTTTGCCGATGGGCTTTTTGGCGATCGACCTCGCCAAGGCGCTCGACCTGCCGCTGTTCGACCCCAACGACAAGAACGCCGCCGTCACCGGCAACGCCCATCCGAAGGCCGGCAACGGCGTGCTCGGCAAGGATCCGATCAAGCCTGACCTCGTCATCGCCACCAATGGCGGCTCGGACCTGATCTACCTGCCGAACAAGGACAAGAAGCTGGCGGTCAAGACCGTCAAGGCGCTGCTCGAGCAGGATTACGTCTCCGGCCTGTTCGTGGACGACTCGCTCGGCCGCATCCCCGGTACCCTGCCGCTGTCGAGCATCAATCTGCGCGGCAAGTCGGCGACGCCAACGCCGGCGATCGTCGTCAATTTCCGCTCCTATGCCAGCGATTGCGGTGAGGCGCCGACCAACTGCTCGGTGCAGGTCGCCGACACCGTGCTGCGCCAGGGTCAGGGCATGCATGGCAGCTTCAGCCGCGGCGACACGATGAACTTCATGGCCGCGATCGGTCCGGACTTCAAAGCCGGCTATGTCAGCCAGATCCCGGTCAGCAATGCCGACGTCGGCATGACGGCCGCCCAGCTCATGGGCCTGCGCGGCCCGCAGAACGGCGGCCTTGTCGGCCGCGTGATGTCGGAGGCTCTGCCCAACGGCATCGTGCCGAAGGCCTATACCGGCACGCTGAAGTCCAAGCCCGCCGAGGGCGGCCTGGTGACCGTGCTGAACTTCCAGCGCGTCGGCAGCCAGCGCTATTTCGACGCCGCCGGTTTCCCGGGCCGCACGCTCGGGCTCGAGCCGGACGCCGGCAAACAAAAAACGGCGGGGAAATAACATCTA
>NZ_JADPIU010000089.1:0-590 GCF_023073075.1 Bradyrhizobium sp. 61
GCTGGGCGCACACAAGACGCAAGTTCTACGAGGTCGCTGAGGCGACCGGCTCGCCGGTGGCGGCCGAGGCGTTGCGCCGGATCGGCGAACTCTATGCCGTCGAAGCACGCGTGCGCGGGCAGTCGTCCCCTTATCGGCTTGCCGAGCGGCGCTCCTTCTCCAGACCGATCGTGCAAGCGCTGCATACCTGGCTGGAAGCGCAGCTTCCCCGCGTCGCCGGCCGCAGCACGCTTGCCGAGGCGATCCGTTACGCGCTCTCGCGCTGGGAAGGCCTGACGCGCTTCCTGCATGATGGACGCATCGAACTCGACACCAACCCGGTCGAGCGCGCGATCCGCCCGGTGGCGCTCGGTCGCAAGAACCACCTGTTTGCAGGCAGTGACGGTGGTGGTGAGCGTTGGGCGATCATCTGTTCGTTGATTGAAACCTGCAAACTCAACGGCGTCGAACCCTACGCTTATCTCACCGACGTGCTCACGCGCATGGTCGACGGACATCCGATCAACCGTCTCGACGAACTGCTGCCGTGGCTTTGGAAACCAGAGATTCATGTCAAGACCTGACTGACGTGCAAGAACCGGACGCATACG
>NZ_JADPIU010000041.1:0-127362 GCF_023073075.1 Bradyrhizobium sp. 61
TTTCGCCATGATCACGGTGGCGATCGCGGAGGTGTTCTTCTTCGTCGAGTTCAATCCGCTCTCGGACTTCACCGGCGGCGAGAACGGCCTGCCGGGCGTACCGACGCCGAGCTTCAATCTCGGCTTCACCACCATCCACTTCACCAATGGCTGGTCGCTCTACCAGTTCATCGCGCTGTGCTACTTCATCGGCGTCATCATCGCGCTCAGGATCGTCCGCTCGCCTGTCGGCGCCATCTTCAGCGCGATCCGGGACAATCCGCTGCGCGCCACCGCCGTCGGCCACAACATCCACGGCTACAAGCTGACCGCCTTCGTGATCGCTGCGGCCTATGCGGGCTTCGCCGGCGGCCTGCTCGGCGTATTGCAAGCCTTCATGCCGCCCGACGCCTTCACCTTCGACACCTCGGGCCAGCTCGTGATGCAGACCGCCATTGGCGGCCGCGGCACGCTGTTCGGACCGCTGCTCGGCGCGGCGGTCTGGCTCTTCCTTCAGGACTTTCTCCAAGCGGCGCTGGGCCTCGGCGCGGCCTGGAAGCTCGTGCTCGGCGTCGTGTTCGTGGTGCTGGTCTGCTTCCTGCGCGGCGGCATTGTGGGCGGTCTCGTCGATCTCTACGGCCTCGTGTCCGGCAAGCGAGCGCGGAAGGCTGCGGAGACGGAGGAGGAGGCCGAGATCGAGACGCCACAGCATGCTCCGCCTGCACCAATGCAGGCCAAGGAGGTCGAGCATCCCGCCTACTCCGGACCGATTCTGAAAGCCACGGGCCTGACCAAGCGCTATGGCGGTCTCGTCGCCAACAGCGACATCGATTTCAGCGTCAATCAGGGCGAGCTGCGCGGCATCATCGGCCCCAACGGCGCCGGCAAATCGACCTTCTTCAAGATGCTGACCTGCGAGATCGCGCCGACCTCCGGCCGGATCTTGTTCGAGGGCCGCGACATCACGGGACTGAAGGTCACCGAGGTCTGCCAGCTCGGGCTCACCAAGAGCTACCAGGTCAACCAGCTCTTCACGGGCCTCACGGTGCGGCAGAACCTGACGATCGCCGCACTCGCCGAGCTGCGCGGCAAATTCCGGCTCGACCTGTTCCGCAAGGTCTCGGGCGTGAAGGGCCTGACGGAGCAGGTGGCGCACACGCTTGCCCTGGTCAATTTGACCCGCCGCGCCGACACGCCGGTATCCGAGCTCGCCTATGGCGAGAAGCGCCGGCTGGAGATCGGGCTTGCGCTCGCCACCTCGCCGCGCCTGCTGCTGCTCGACGAGCCGCTCGCGGGCATGAGCCCGCGCGAGCGGGTCGAGACCGTCAAGCTGCTCAAATCGATCGCGCGCGGCCGCACCATGATCATCATCGACCACGACATGGATTCGCTGTTCGAGCTGGTCGAGCGCGTGACGGTGCTCCAGGAGGGCAAGGTGCTGCTGGACGGCACACCGGAGGAAATCAAGACCAACGCCGCGGTGCAGGAAGCCTATCTCGGCGGCGTGCACGGAGAGATCGCCGCATGAGCCTGATCGAGGTCGACGGCCTGAACAGCTATTACGGGGACTCGCACATCCTGTTCGACGTCGCGATGCATGTCGAACGTCACGAGGTGGTAGCGCTGCTCGGCCGCAACGGCGCCGGCAAGAGCACCACGCTGAAGAGCCTGATGGGCGTGGTGACGCCGCGCAGCGGTAGCGTGAAGTTCGACGGCATCGACATCGCCGGCCGCAGGAGCCACAAAATCGCGCAGGCGGGCATGCAGCTCGTGCACGAGGAGCGGCGCATCTTCGGCAGCCTGTCGGTGGAGGAGAACATCGTTCTCGCGGGGATCACCGCGCCGCAACGCTGGCCGCTCGGCCGCATCTACGAGATGTTCCCGCGACTGAAGGAACGGCGCGGCAATCGCGGCACCGAGCTCTCCGGCGGCGAGCAACAGATGCTCGCGATTGCACGGGCGCTGGTGCGCGATCCCAAGATCGTGCTGCTGGACGAGCCGTTCGAGGGGCTGGCGCCCGTCATTGTCCACGATCTCGTCAAGGCCTGCCGCGAGCTCGCGGCCGCCGGCCAGACCATCGTGCTGGTCGAGCAGAATCTGGCGGCGACGCTAGCGCTGGCGACGCGGATCTACATCATCAACAACGGCCACATTGTCCACGAAGGGCCGGCGCAAGAGCTCAAGGCCCAGCCGGAGCTGCTGCAGCGCTATCTCGGCGTCTAGCTCCTCTGCCTCGTCGCGTCCCGCCACCGGCCACATGCAGGTCTGCTTACGTGTTCCGGGCCCGGGCCGGTCGGCACGCGATGGTGGTCAACAGCCGACATCCCTAAACATACCAAAAGGAGCCAAAGATCCACGCTCACCCGAAAATAAAATAGAGAAGGTAGAGCGAGTAGCCGAGCGCAAGGAGGCCTACGACTACTGAAAGCCAGAATAGAAGTTTGTCATCATTCATTGACGATCTACCGGCGGATTAAACCCTTGGCGAGACGGCGAAGCGCAATAGAGCCGATTCCGACGAACAACGGGAGCAGACCGTCAGATCTCCCCGCTTTGGGTCGAAACAAGCCGAATAGCGGCAGGACCTTCTATGTTGACGCTAACATATTCCTGCGCGGCCGAAATGAGACCTTCCACGGCGGATTTATTGTACGAGAAATGCTTCGGATTTAGATGCAAGCCAGTTTCTACGATCATTGCTTGGGTAACCCCGGAGGGCAGAATCTCGATTGCAAACGATACAAAAGATACGTGGGGAGCTTTGAAAGACATTTGAGCCCGCTTTCACTGACGTCGAACGTAGGTGGCGCCCCAGCCAAGGCCGAGTGTGGCGGCGACAAGCGAACCGAAGAGGACGCCCAGTTTAGCCGCCCTCAATAATCCTTCATCGGAGAAGGCGAGCATCGAGATGAAGATCGACATGGTAAAACCGATGCCAGCCAGCAGGCCGACCAGACAGACGCCACCCCACGAAACTCCAGGAGCAAGGCGACACCAGCCCATTCGTACCGCGACCCAAGCCGCACCGACGACGCCAAGCGGTTTCCCAGCGACCAAGGCAAGCGTAGTGCCCATCATCACCAGGTGGCCCCCTGCGGAGAGATCAGTGCCGGTTAAGCTGACGCCGGCATTCGCTAGCGCGAAGATCGGCATGACGCCATAAGCCACCCACGGATGCATTGCCATCTGCACCCGTGACACCGGCGGCAATAACTCGCGGTGAGCTACACGAAGGTCTCGCAGCGGTTGCTCCAACAGATGCGGATCCCTCGCTTTCACCGCATCGCTGCTTCGTAGCTGTTTCAGCACTCGCGACACAACTTCCAGCGGCGGCTCCCGCATCGGTATGGCGCGTGCCGGAGTGATCAACCCAAGCACGACACCCGCAAGGGTTGGATGGATCCCGGCTACCGTGAACCCGATCCAAACCAAAGAGCCGGGCAATACGTAGAACGGTGCAGAACCGATGCCGATGCGCTGAAATCCTAAAGCCGCGAGAACGCCAATTGACGCGATGATGAAACCGCCAGGCTGAAGACTGGCGGTGTAGAACAGGGCAATGATCAGCACCGCAATGATGTCGTCGATCATCGCCAGAGCAAGCAGGAACACACGCACATTGACCGGGATGGTTCGCCCAAGCAGCGCGAGCACTCCGACTGCAAAGGCGATGTCTGTCGCGGTTGGCACGGCCCAGCCCTGCCCTCTAGCCGGATCGCTGTTGAGGCTCAGATAGATGAGCGCCGGGACGATGACGCCACCAGTCGCGGCGACCAGCGGCAGAATGGCTTGGTCGAGTTTGCTCAGTGCGCCTTCGTGGACCTCGCGCCGAATCTCCATGCCCACGACGAGGAAGAAGACGGTCATCAGTGCGTCGTTGACCCAGAAATGCAACGACCGGGAAAACACGTATTCGCCGACACCGATTGTGAGCGGAAGGTTCCAAAAGGCGTGATAGCAATGAGCGAACGGAGAATTGGCCCAGATAAGTGCAGCGGCAGCGGCCGCGAGGAGCACGGCACCGCTGACAGCCTCGACATGCAGGAACCTGTGTAGGGTGCTGAGGGCCTGTTCCGCGAGCCGCTGAGCTTTCGGCAGATCGTCGAATAAAGAGCTATCGTTCACGGGCGCACGCTTTCCGCGTGGCGGCCCGACCATCGCTTGACCTGTCGCTGCTCAATGCAGCGAGCACCCGAACGTCGTTATACATCGTGGCAATGACAATTCAACCTTGGAAGAAGGCGCCTGTCTGTTTCAGGGCGGTCTCGTTAGTTCGGTCTAATTCCGGGAGCATCCAGTCTCCATCGCCGGGGGGCAAATCTTCGGAGCGGGGAGCTGACGTTTTCGTCTAAAGGTGCATTAGACTTCGGTCATATTGGTCCAGGCTGACTTTGCTCTAGGATCGACCAATGCGGGGAATGATCATCATCACGGTGGCCTTCTTGGCCCTGGCGCTCGCATTCTCGAGCGCACATCAACCGGTCATCCAGCCGACAAGCCGCATCCTCCCGTAAACGTGCCAGCCAACTAAGGGCAGCCCGACTGCTTCCTTTGCGTGCGGATTGGCGAAGCGGCATGTCGTCTTTGAGACCCGAAGCGGACCAAGCGGTGACAGTCGACCCTATCGCATCGCATAGTCCCGCACCCTGCCAAGCAGTCGATCCGCCCGCACGCGCTCGCCCGGGGTCATGTCGCGAAGATCGTTCGCGTCATCTTCGCAAATGTAGATAATTTCTCCCATGGGATCCAACCCATCGCGCTGGGATATGCCCCCCAAGCTGAGATGCGCTCTCCATGGCTTCGCCCTCGTCAGAGACGGCTGCCAATTCGATCCAGTGGGCGCGTGGATTTCGTGCGATGACACACTCGCCCAAAAATACGGCGAGGTCGAAGATTGCGTTCAGTCCACGCAAAGTTCCCTCCCATGGCGTCAGATGGCGAAAGAAGATTTGCATCACTTTATCTCTGGGCAATGTCGGCATGAGTACGCCGTAATGACCCGGGAGCCAAGCGGATACAGCAGCGAGACCATCGTCCCGCAAATGCGCACTTACACTGAAGCGCGCCAGAAAGTACTTGAGCGCGTCCAGCTGTTCCGCGCGATGGTCCATAAAGTAGCCAACATTTTTCCTTGCCGCGGGTGATGAACTCTCGCTCCTCTAGATCGGAAACGCCGCGAGGGCAATTCGGGCCCTGACAGTGAGGTGGCTTGTAGGTGGGATAATCTGCCAAGGCTTCTGACATCTGGTGAAAGGTCAGTGAGTTGCCGAGGCTCTCTGCGAAACCAACTGAGCATCGTCTTTCCCTATCAAGAACCACCTTGAAGCAATCTAACACACGCTCTCGCAATAGAAGCGACATTCCGCGAGTGACGTCGGCCGACCTTACGACACTCTAAGATCCTCCGAAGTCAGCTTGTGGCCCGAAGCCGTCTGCGAGGGCAGAACAGAGCGCGTCCGCTCTGCCCCGAAGTCAGACGTCAACCTGTTCTGCTATTGCGATGGCGTCGTCGACCTCGATCCCGAGATAAAGTCGGCCTGATTGCCCAGCAGGCGCAACGAAGGAGTGGCTATTGTGTGCTATTTCGATTTCAATGCAGAAACCGGATGCCAATCCTCTGGATCATCACTTAGCAACTTTCTGCAACGACCCAACAGCTCGACTGCAGACGAATCCTGCGGTCGCTCCAATAGGACGGCTTCGAAATCGGCAATCGCGCCGACGAAATTGCGTTCGCGGTATTTGGCCAGACCCTGCTCATAGCGTGCGATCCAAGTCTCGGATTGGCGCGCTGAGCCCACCTCGCTCGCCAAACCTATCAATTCATGGACTGCGATTCCCCCTTCGCGACCGTAGACCGCGATAGTGTCGATCTCGCGCGTGACTACCGCGCCGCGCGCGAGACGCTCAGTCGCCTCACCGATCAATATTTGTGTGCCGTAGCTCTTGTTGGCCCCTTCCAGGCGGCTCGCCACATTCACGGCATCGCCGATCACCGTATAGTTCAGCCGCAGCTCGGAGCCGATATTGCCGACCAGCATGCGGCCGGAATTGATGCCGATGCGAATCTGCAGGGGATGGCCGAGATCGTCGCTGAGGCCGGAGTCCGCGATGGCGCGGCGGATGTCGAGCGCGGCGCGGCAGCAGCGCTCCGCATGATCGGCTTGCGGCTGTGGTGCGCCCCAGAACGCCATCACGGCATCGCCGATAAACTTGTCGATCGTCCCGCCATTGGCGACCACGACTTCCGAGGCAAGGTCGAGATAGCGCGACAGCAGGGGCACGACGCGGTCGCCCATGCGTTCTGAGAGGCCGGTAAAGCCGGCCACATCCACGAACATCACGCTCAATTCCTGGATCGCGCCACCGGGTTTTGCCTCGACACCCTGGCGCAACAGCGCGCGGACGAGATCGGCGGGAATGAACTTTCGGAACGCCGAAAGGCCGGCTGCCATCTCTGCGATGGCGCCCGACAAGCTTGCGATCTCCTTCAGCCGCGAGGGATGACGGCGCACCAGCTCCAGCGCAAAGGTCTCGACGTGGCGGATCTCTCCGACGACGCGGGTGAGCGGTGCCGCGATCACCGTACGCGCGAGCAAGGCGGAGGCGAGCGCCGCAAGCACTGCGCCGACAGCGAGGCCGAGAATTAAGCGACGCAACGTCGTCTCGACAGGACCGAGAAACTCGGCCTCTGGAATGATGGTCGCGAGCCGCCAGCCGGGAAACGGCAGCGGCGTGAGTGCGAACTCATAGGCGGCACCGTCGGACGTAAGCCTGCTGCGCCAGCTGTCCTTGCCAGTGCCGGCCTGGGCCAGCGCCTTCTGTGCCAGCGGCAGCAGTTTCTGGTCGCCGCGCGCGGGGTGCAATTCGTCAGCGTCCTTGTCGGGCGCGGCGACGAGCTCGCCGCTGCCGTCGAAGATGAATGCCGTTCCTGTGCGCCCGACCTCGAGCTGCGCAAGGAAGCGTGCAAGGCGAGTGTATTCGATGATGATGGCAAGCACGCCCTGCCGCTCTTGATAGACGTCGATCGGACCTGCAAAGGCGATCGACGAGCGCTCCCCGATCGGATGGTCTGTGACCCTGAACCACTCGGGCTGTTCGGCCTTGATGCCGGTCTTGAACCAGGTACGATCAGCGACACGGAAGTCAGTCGGCTCGAAACGGCGGTTGGCGAATTCGATATCGCCGGGCACGACGTCGTATTCGTCGACGCGGCGCTGGCCGGCATGATCGGTGAGCGAGATTTCCATCATCTCGAGACGGCCGTCGCCGAGCTTGTGGGCGGCAAAGAAAGCGCCGTCGGGCCACCCGAACGCGACCCAGGAGATCGTGGCCTGCGATTGCAGTTGAGACAGGAACACGAATTCGCGTTTGTCGGCCTCGCGGGTATCGAGGACGTTCTGCAGGAACAAGGTACGGATCGCGGTATGCGCCGCGCGCGCCTCGTCGACGATCGCGGCGACTTCCTTGCGGACAGCAGCGACGATCTGCTCATTGATGGTCAAGGCGAGTTGTCGGCTGGTTGCCTCCGCCGTGCGCCACCAGACAAGGCTGGACAAGGCCGCGGTCAAAAGGATCGCTGTCAGGACCAGCGCCGACACCGCGAGACGGATGCTGACCGTCAGCCGCCGCAGCGCCTGGCCTGATGTCGCATGTCCGGGGCTGGCGTTCATGGCTTGATCCGACGGGTTGGCGAGGCCGACTGTAACCTCCTTCGCAGGCCCGCAGCCGTTCGTTACATCTCGCAAATGCCCGCAGTCCCGGCCAATGCCCGCTGGCTAAGGTCTCCATAGAGACTAGGCATTGGAATTATCTTCCCACCTGCCGCTAATCCGTCACCCAAGCGCACGACGTCGCGCGCTTCACCCAACGATCTCACCAACTCGTGAGCGGCTTTTCCGGTAACGGCGGCTGCGGCGGGGACGAACGAGACAGTGGGCCCATTGCCCTACTCCAGAGGAGAGAACTCATGTCTGCCAAAACCACCATCAGCTCGCTCATGCTCGCCGGCGCCGTCTCGACCGCGCTCGCGACCCTCGCCACCGCCGCTCCGCTGACCAAGGCCGAGGCCGATGCCGCCATCGCAGCCAAGAAGGAAAAGTGCTTTGGCGTTGCGCTGAAGGGCCAAAACGATTGCGCCGCCGGACCGGGCACGACCTGCCAGGGTACCTCGACCGTCGATTTCCAGGGCAATGCGTGGAAGTTCGTCCAGGGCGGCACCTGCGCCAGCATCGAGCTCCCCGGTGGCAAGAAGGGCTCGCTCAAGCCGGTCTGAGACAAACGCAGCATCAAGGCAAACATGCGGAGGACGACATGGACGCAGCGATCAGGCCCCGGACGTCTGCGGCCATTCCCCTCCGCTTTTCGCTTCCCATCGGCAGTGTTGCCGGGACGAGTTTCAAGCCCGAGCACCTCACCGCGATTCTTGAGGAAGGTCCGCAGCGCGGCTTCTTCGAGGTCCACGCCGAGAACTACATGGGCGCGGGCGGACCACCCCACCGGATGCTGGAACGGCTGCGCCGGGATCATCCGCTCTCGCTGCACGGCGTCTGCATGTCGATTGGTGGACCCGCCCCACTCGACCGCACGCACCTGGCACGCTTTCGCGGCCTCGTCGCGCGCTATCAGCCGGCGCTCGTCTCCGAGCATTTGGCATGGTCGACACACGAGACGAGCTTCTTCAACGACCTCCTGCCGTTGCCCTACAACAAGGCGACGCTAGCTCGCGTCTGCGAGCACATCGACGAGGTGCAGGAAGCAATCCGGCGACCGATCCTGCTGGAAAACCCCTCGACATACGTGGCGTTTCGCAACTCCACGATGTGCGAAACCGACTTCATCCGCACTGTCGCCGAGCGTACCTGCTGCGGCCTATTGCTCGACGTCAACAACGTCTTCGTCTCCGCCGCAAACCACTGTTTCTCGGCATTGCAATATCTCGCCGATTTCCCGTTGCCGCGCGTCGGCGAAATTCACCTCGCTGGCCACACCGAGCAGAGCGGCGAAGGCGAGCTGTTGCTGATCGACAGCCATGACGGTCCCGTCGCGGACGCCGTGTGGAAGCTGTTCGAGATCGTGATCGCGCGCTGCGGCCCCATTCCGACGCTGATCGAATGGGACAGCAACATTCCGGATTGGCCGGTCCTGAAGGCCGAGGCCGCATCCGCACAGGCGATCCTGGATCGTCATGTCCGGAGGATTCGCCATGCAGCCTGAACCGCAGGCCTCCTACGCGGCAGCGTTCGCGCCGGCCTTGCTCGATCCTGTCAGCCACGTGCCCAGCATCGTGACCGGCCCGTGCGGAAAATCGGCCGTCAAGTGCTACAACGTCTATCGCAACAACGTCATGGTCAGCCTGATCGACGCACTCGCTTCGATCTACCCGGCAGTACTGCGTCTGACGGGTGCAGATTTTTTCCGCGCCATGGCGCGTTTCTATATCCGCGAATCCCCGCCGACATCCCCGCTGCTGTTCGACTACGGTCGCGATTTTCCCGCCTTCATTCAAGCCTATGAATTCGCTCAATCGTTGCCCTGGCTCGCCGACGTCGCCCGGATCGAGCGGGCATGGCTCGACGCCTATCACGCCGCCGACAGCGCGCCGTTGTCGCCATCCGCACTCGCTGCTGTCGCGTCGGATCGTCTTGCCAGCCTCGTCTTCACTCTGCATCCCGCGACGCGCGTGGTGCGCTCGCCCTTCGCAGCGGTCACGATCTTTGCCACCAACCGCAATACGGCGCCGAATTGCATGATCGACGCATCAACGCCTGAGGATGCCTTGATTACTCGGCCGGACGCCGACGTCGTGGTGCAAATACTGCCGCCGGGCGGCGCAGTCTTCCTGACCTCCCTGATGTCAGGATGCATGCTGGCAGAAGCCGCCGCTGCGGCGCTGGAGGACGCACTCGACTTCGATCTCGCCACCAACATCGCCGGCCTGTTCGAGGCTGGCGCAATCACATCGCTGACGTCTGGAGATGCAAGATGATCCCGGAACAACGCATCGTGCCCGCAAATGCCCTGCCCTCTTTCGGTGTGCTCGTCGATAGAGCCAAAGGTCTTGTCCAGACAATCGCGACTCCGTCCATGGTGCAGCTCGTGCTGCGCCTGGCATTGGCCGTCCCGTTCTGGCGTTCCGGGATCCTCAAATGGACCGGCTTCCTCAAGCTAAGCGACGTTGCGGTGACGCTGTTCACGGACGAGTTCATGCTGCATCTGCCCGGCGGCCCCTATCATTACCCGATCCCCGCGACAATGGTCTTCCTGTCCGGCTGCGGCGAGATCATGTTTCCGATCCTGCTCGTGCTCGGCCTCGGCACACGTTTTGCTGCGCTCGGCCTTCTCATCATGACCGTCATCGTCGAGCTCACCGTGCCCGACGGCTGGCCGGTCCACATCACCTGGGCCGCGATGGCGCTCGGCATCATGGCCTACGGGCCTGGTCGCATCTCACTCGATCATCTGCTTTGTAGATTTGTGATGCATCGCAACAGGTAGCGCGAGACTGCGCAATGGGGCCCATCAGGGCGGCTCCACGCGTTTCCGCCGTGCCGCCGTTCAACCTCATCCTCGAGGCGCGCCCATCAGGGACAGTTGGATGTCCGTGGTTATATTACCGCGGACATCCACTCGTCAGGTCTCACGCGACGGGTTCGTCGCGGGTCAGGGTAAGCGACAACGACCTGATGGCCGGAGCGGCCAAGAGAACGATGGGTGCCATTGCGATCCACGACACCAGCCACGACGCCATCCAATTCAACAGGAAATGTCCGCTCGCGATGGCAGAGAGGCTCGCGATTCCCGCTGCAATCAGGGAGGTCAATCCCGACTGAATGACGCCGAAAACAAAGTGACTGTAGCGACGCGGAATTGCGAGCATGACGTTTCGCTCCATCTCGATGCGGCTACCTTACTTGGCCAGACTCCATTTTCAATCCCACGGGAATGCTCGCGCGTGCCTATAGTCTACTCATTCGGCTGCTATTGGCATCATCTCGTGCTGATCGTGCAGGATCACGCCCGCGAGAGGGTCGAATTCGCCTTCCCATGGCTTGCTTGCCAGCGCCGACCGTGTGTGTGTGTAGCCGGCTTCCCAGCGCCGCATGATGCCGGACGGGCTGAAGTCGATATCCTTGGTGTGGGTTTCGTGGTTCAGTTGTGGGGCGAGCAGCCGCACCACGTGCATATGCGTGGGACAGCCATAACTCGTCAGTTCGCGCACCACGGGATCGTTGCGTTCGCTCTCGGGGAGCCGCGCGGCCAACTGGTTGATGACGTGACGCAAGCGATGCGCCTGCTGCTGACGCGTGATCTGGCTTGCGATACGGCTGGAATACTGGACGTCCTTATGGCGGTTCAGGACTTCGGCCATTGTGGTCGGCTCGGCCCCCAGAGGGTTCCAAAGGTGCACGGCGAAGATCAGCGAGTTCTTGCGCGGATTGTCGTCGAATACCGCTTCGGTCGGCGTGTTGGAGAGAATGCCGCCGTCCCAGTAGAGCTCGCCGTCGATACGCACGGCCGGAAACGCCGGCGGCAGCGCGCCTGACGCCATCACGTGCTTCACCGTCAGCTCACCGTCGCGGCTGTCGAAATAGCGCATCCGGCTTGTGCGCACGTGGGCCGCGCCCACCGTGAGCCGCGGCATGCAGCGATTGACCAGGCTGAAGTCGACGAGTTCTTTCAGCGTCTTCTCGAGCGGCGCGGTCGAATAGAAGCCTGCGTGATCGGCACCGAGCGGATAGGAATCGCCGGCATGCGCCAGCGGATTGGGCCGGAAGAAGCCGGGAATCCCGTTGGTGACGGTCGACCAATAGGTGAGCTTTTCGTTGAAGCCGGGGAATGCGGTACGGAAGCTCCAGGCCGGATTCTGCTCTATCCGCTTCCAGAATTCTCTCAGGCGCTCAAGCCGGTGCTGCGGCTCATTGCCGGCGATCAGGCTGGCATTGATGGCGCCGATCGAGGTGCCGATGATCCAATCCGGCTCGATGCCAGCCTCGTGCAGTGCCTGGTAGACGCCGGCCTGGTAGGAGCCGAGGGCGCCGCCGCCCTGCAGCACCAACACGACCTGGCCCGGCAGGCCCATGGACCCGATGCTCTGCGTATTGCCCTGCATGCCGTTCATGTCACGCTCCTGATGAGCTTCTATTGGTCGGATATTCGTCGGCCGTCGCGATTTGTTACGCCGGCTCATGTCAATGCGCGGTCCAGCCGCCGTCGACCGGCAGCGCGATGCCGGTGATCGAACCCCCGGCTTCGGTCGACAGAAACACCGTGAGCGCGCCAAGCTCCTCGACCGTGGTGAAGCGCTTGTTGGGCTGCTGTGCCAGCAGGACGTCACGGATCACCTGGTCGCGCGAGATGCCGTGCGCCTTGGCCTGGCCGTCGATCTGCGCCTCGACCAAGGGCGTATAGACATAGCCGGGGCAGATCGCGTTGCAGGTGATGTGCTCTTCCGCGGTCTCCAGCGCCGTCACCTTGGTCAGACCGACAATGCCGTGCTTGGCCGCGACATAGGCCGCCTTGAACGGGGACGCGATGAGGCCATGCGTCGAGGAGACGTTAATGATGCGGCCGAACCCGTTCTGACGCATCGCGGGCAAGGCGAGCCGCGTGGTGTGGAAGGCCGACGACAGATTGATCGCGAGGATCTGGTCCCACTTCTTGACCGGAAACTGCTCGAGCGGCGCGACATGCTGGATGCCGGCATTGTTGACGAGAATGTCGAGCCGGCCGGACTGCGCGACGGTTGCCGCGATCATGTCGGCGATCGAATTTGGCCGGGTCATGTCGGCGGGCGAGAAGCTCGCCTTGACGCCGAACTCGGCGGCGATCTGCTCCCTGACCTTGCCAATCTCGGCGGCGACGCCGAGCCCGTTCAGCACGACGTCGGCGCCGGCTGCGGCAAGCGCCCGGGCGATGCCCAGCCCGATGCCGCTGGTCGAGCCCGTGACGAGGGCAACCTTGCCGGCGAGCGCCCGCGTGGCTTGAGACGTCTGCAGCTTGACGGGAATGTTCATGGCCAATCCTCCGGTTGCGACGGGCGGCCCGATGACCGGCCCCCTGACTTTCGCAGACAGTGAGGGACGGCCTTTCGAAACGGAAATACCGGCTGGCTTCCGAAACGATACGTGCCCGCTATCGCGCGCAGGATGTCATTCCCTGCCCCGATCGGCTAAGTTCCGGTCCGATCCTGTTGGGAGCCGATCCATGGAAATGCACCAGGTCCGCTATTTCCTCGCGGTAGCGCAACTCCTGAACTTCACGCGCGCCGCCGAGGAATGCAACGTGACGCAGCCGTCGCTGACGCGGGCCATCAAGCAGCTCGAGGCCGAGCTTGGCGGCGATTTGTTTCGCCGCGAGCGGCCGGCCGCGCAATTGACCGAGCTCGGCCAGCGCATGCATCCGCTCCTGAAGCAGTGCTACGAGGCCGCCGCCGGTGCGCGCTCACTCGCCTCCTCCTTCAAGAGCGGCGAAATCGGCGCGCTGCGCGTTGCACTGACGCATGCGATCGATCTTTCCCTGCTCATCCCCCATCTCAGCCAGATCAAGCGGCAGTTCAACCGGCTCGAATTCCGTTTTCTGCGCGGCACCGGCCGCGAGGTCGCCGAATATCTGAAGAAGGGCGAGGCCGAGCTCGGCATCGCCGCCGAGATCGACGAGGCCTGGGAGCGGCTCGATGTCTGGCCGCTGTTCACCGAGGGTTTCGAGCTCGTGGTCGGCAAAGGCCACCGGCTCGCAGGCCACAGCACGATCGAATTCGACGACCTGCGCTCGGAGCAGTTACTGAGCCGAAACTATTGCGAGCACGCTGGCCGCATCTCGGCGAATCTGCGCGAGCACGGCATCGACGTGGACCACAGCCATGAGACCTCCAGCGAGCGCGACCTCATCGAGCTGGTCGAGGCCGATATCGGCATTGCGATGGTGCCGCACACCTCGCCGGTGCCCGAGAGCCTCAAGCGCGCCGCTGTGAGGGGCCTCGACGCGCGCCGCACCGTTAACCTCTACGGCGTCGCCGGCCGTCAGCGGACTGCAGTGGCCAACGCGGTGATGCGAATGCTGCGTGGCGCGGACTGGCGGGAGATTGCGGGGTGATCTTCTCCCCTCGTGAAGGATGATTGGGCAACGAGAGAGCTAATTCTCCCGCCCCGCGCTCTCCAGCGCCGCGAGCAGATCGTCGATCTCCATGCGCTTGCGAAAATCCGGGTCGACGAAGCGAGCTTTGACGAGGCCGTCTCGACCGACAACGAAGACGGCCGGAATCGGCAGCATCCAGCCATCATTACCGTGGAATTTTGCCATGTCCTGATAGGACAAGAGCTGCTGGATCTCGGTGCCGAGCCAGATCGCCAGGTTAAGCGACAGCGCATAGCCATTGTCGAGATCGGTCAGCACCGGAAACGGTGCGCCAGAGTCGGCCTTGAACGTCTCGGTGTACTCCTGCGTCTCCGGCATGATCGCGACGATCTGCGCGCCCATCGCCTTGATCCGCCCCTCTGCCTGGATCACCGCGCGGACGTTCAGCCGGCAGTAAGGACACCAGTGCCCGCGAAAGAACATCACCGCGACCGGCCCGCACGCAAGCAGCGAGGGCAGCGCGATGAGCTGTCCCCGATCGTCGGGCAGCACAAAGGGCGGCATGGCCTCGCCCGGACGCGGCGCATTCTCGCCGCCGCCGTTCTGGCTCAGCCGCTCCACCAGGCGATCGACCGCATCGCCATAGGCAGGGAAGATCTCGCGGCCGGCGCTCGCATAGGCACGGAGCTGCTCGTTCAGCGTTCCCTCCATGTCGCGGCAGCGCTGGAAGGCTGATTTGAGACGTTCGGCATCGGCTGGGGTCAACGACGTCATCTTACCGCTCCGGCACCATGATGAGAGTGACATTATTTTGCGTTCGGGCCACCCTGCAAGGATAACCGTGAACGCCCGCCAGTTGGGTGCCCTGTCATCGAACGCCGGATCTCCCGGGAGCGGAAATGCCGATCCCCAATCGGTTCGATAGCTGTCGCCTATCGCAGCCCGATAGCGAGGAGCTATCGCATCGAGAGCCAGTTCGCATTTCACCTCTTTCGGTACGGCGTCCATCCTGCGCGCAGTTCAAGCTGCAACCGACAGGAGCCGGTCATGAATCGCCAAATCGCCTTGCGTCTCTCCCGTTTCGCCAGCTGGCTGGCGCTGTTGTTCCTCCTGCTGTCGGCGGCCACCCAGGTGGCCCGCGCCGACAGCGATGACGGCGTCGTTCGCGTGAAAAGCGCCGTGCCGATCCCGGAGGCGATCAGCCGCATCAAGGCCGACATCGCCGCCAAGGGCATCAAATTCTTCATCGAGGTCGACCAGTCAAAGCTTGCCGCAGACGCCGGCATCAAGCTGCGGCCTTCGACCCTCCTCATGTTCGGCAATCCGCCACTGGGCACGCAGTTCATCACCGCCAATCCCAATGCCGGGCTCGACTGGCCGGTGCGCCTGCTGCTGACGCAAGACGACAATGGCGAGGTCTGGGCGGTGTGGACCGATTTTGACTGGATCGCAAAGCGCCACAACATCACGAACCGCGAAGCGCAGTTCAAGATGGCAACGACGGTCGTCAAATCGATCACGTCCACCATCACCAGCAAATAACGGCTGCCCCGGTGGCGCGCGAGACATTCGACGTGGTGATCCTGGGCGGCGGCAATGCCGGCATCGGCGTGACCGGCGCGGTCCGACGTGCTGGCCAGTCCGTGGCGATGATCGAAGCGTCCGATCTCGGGGGCACCTGCCCCAACCGGGGTTGCACTTCGAAAAAGGTCCTGGTCGCCGCAGGGCAGGTCCTGCACGATATCGAGCGCGCCGCGGTCCACCACATCGCGGTCGGCAAGCTCCGGCTCGACTGGGCCGCGCTGATCGACCGCGAGAAGGACCTGATCAAGGACATTCCTGCTAGTCTCGCCCGCGCCATGGCGCGCCGTGAGGTCGAGGTGATCAAGGGTTTTGGCACCTTCGTCGCGCCCGATACCATCCGCGTCGGCGACCGTCTGCCGGAAGCCCGTCACATCGTGATCGCAAACGGATCAAAGCCGCGGCCATTGCCGATTCCCGGGGCCGAGCACATGATCACCACGGACGATATGCTACGCGACCGTGAGCTGCCTGCCTGCGTCATTTTCGTCGGCGGTGGCGTGATTTCGTTGGAATTCAGCCACGTCTATGCGCGGGCCGGTGCGGACGTAACCATTCTCGAGGTACTTCCGCAACTCCTGCCCGCCATGGACACCGATGCGGTCGCCCGCTTGCAGACCGAGAGCGAGCGCATCGGGATCAAGATCAGTACCAGTGTCAGCGTCCGACGCATCGAGCCCGCAGGCGAACAGTTTCGCGTGATCTTCACCCATGACGGCGTCGAACAGGTCGCGATGGCCGATCGTGTCGTCAACGGAGCCGGACGTGTGGCGAATATTGACAATCTCGATCTCGCCGCCGGTCGCGTCACGCATGCCAATGGACGTGTCGCGGTCGATCAGTACCTGCGCTCGACATCCAACCCCCGGGTTTATGTCTGCGGTGACGCTGTCCCGATCTCGCCGCAACTGTCGCCGATCGCGACCTATGAAGGCGACATCGTCGGACGCAACATCGTCGCTGGGGCGAAATACATGCCCGACTATGTGGGCATGGCGACGTCGGTCTACACCGTACCGGCGCTGGCCGCCGTCGGCCTGACTGAGATCGCGGCACGGCGAACCGGCGCCACCATCGACGTTCATGACAACGACATGCGCGACTGGTTCTCAGCCCGCTCCTATGCCGAGACCGTGGCCTGGTCGAAGGTGATCGTGGACCGCGTCTCCGACTGTATCCTCGGTGCGCATTTCGTCGGACACGGCGGCCAGGAGCTGATCAACATCTTCGGGCTTGCTATCAAATTCGAATTACGGCCGGCGAGATCCGAGACAACGTCTACGCCTATCCGACGTTTTCGGCCGACATCAAGCACATGCTCGGACGCGCATAGCGACACGCTATCGTCTCAAGAGCGAGAGGGCATTTCATCACGCACGCCATTTCGACGATGCTGAGGCCATAGCCGGTGACCGGAGGTCGCGGCCAACAGAGGAGACACATAGATGACCACGAATACCAAACTCTTGCGCGCGATCGGGCCTGCCCTCGCTCTGGCCGGCGCCGTCACTCTCATCGCGCAACCCGCGTCCGCCGGCGAATGCCCGGCCGACAAGATGAAGCCGAATGCACGTCAGATGGTCGACTACAAGCCGGTCGGAGTCACCGATGTCACGCTCGGCTCAATCAACCTCGAGAAACAGCCTGCCAATATCAAGGACCGCGAGCTGCGCTTCCGCAAATTGACCATCGAACCCGGCGGCATCGTGCCTTGGCACAGCCATGACGATCGCCCGGCGCTGATCTACGTGCAGCAGGGCGAGATCGTCGAATATGCCTCCAACTGCATCGACCCGATCGTGCACAAGGCGGGCGATCTCCGGCCCGAGGTGTTTGGCACCTCGCACTGGTGGAAGAACCTCGGCGAGGAGGCCGTCATTCTCTATGTCGGCGACGTCCGCAAGGACCCGCACGACCACAATATGTAACGAGCGCCTCCGGCCCCCCAGCCGCACTCGTTACCGGATGTGATGACCCGGAATCCCCGTGCCAGCCCCGCGCCGGGCGTCACATCCTCCCTTCTATGCAGGAGACGTCACGTCATGACCGACCTGACCACACATATAAGACCGGCAGCAATTGAGATGCATGGACATTCTCCAGGCGTCCTGCTCCGTTCATTCGTCATCGGCTTGACCGCCTTCCTGACCGTGGTCGATCTGTTCGCCACTCAAGCGATCCTGCCGTCGCTGACCCGCCACTACGGCGTCACCCCAGCGGCAATGGGCTTTGCAGTGAATGCCAGCACCTTCGGCATGGCGACGGCGAGCCTCGTCGTCGGCTTTTTCAGTCCACGGATCGACCGGCGGTTGGGCATCCTGCTCAGCCTCACCTTGCTCGCGATCCCCACAAGCCTGCTCGCGGTCGCCCCCAACCTTACCGTCTTCACGGTTCTGCGCATCGCTCAGGGCTTATGCATGGCTTCGGCCTTTGCGCTAACGCTCGCCTACCTCGGAGAGCAATGCAGCGCGATAGACGTCGGAGGCGCTTTTGCCGCCTACATCACGGGCAATGTCGCGAGCAATCTGGTCGGCCGGCTGATTTCGGCGGCACTTGCCGATCATCTCGGGCTGTCCTGGAACTTCTATTTCTTTGCCGCGCTCAATCTGACTGGTGCGGTCCTGGTCTATTTCACGATAAGGCGCGTCCAGCCGATGCGGGCAACGATGATCACGGAATCCCCGCTTACTGCGATCATAGCGCATTGGCGGAATCCGCAGCTACGTGCGGCGTATTCTCTCGGCTTCTGCATCCTGTTTGCGTTCATAGGCACGTTCACTTTCGTGAACTTTGTACTGGTGCGGCCGCCACTGTCGCTCGGCATGATGGAGATCGGCTTTGTTTACTTCGTGTTCGCGCCATCGATCGTCACGACTTTGCTGGCCGGCACCGTCGCAACACGCGTCGGTACCCGGCCAACGATCTGGAGTGCGCTGGGTTTTGCCGCGCTCGGTCTTCCCTTGATGCTTAGCTCACATCTGCCCGAAGTGCTAACAGGTATGGTCCTCGTCGGAGTAGGCACCTTCTTTGCGCAAGCCGCTGCAACCGCCTTTGTCGGGCACGCCGCGAGGGAGAACCGGGGCGTTGCCAGCGGCACCTATCTGGCATGCTACTTTTTCGGCGGCCTTGTCGGCACTGAAGTTCTTGGCCAGCTATTTGATCATTTTGGATGGACCGCGTGCGTCATTGGCGTCGCAGTTTCGCTTGTGTCGGCGGCGCTGCTGACTTCGTCACTAAGAAGCTAACGATTATTTCGCCGAGTCCGCTTTGGCCGAGGCTGGCCATCCGCGATTTCGCATTTTGCTCCGGGATCGCACTTCCTGATCGGCGAGAAAATAGTCAGCACTCAGTGCCGCAATAGTTTTCAGCGAATCCCTCGAATGCTCGATGACGCTCTCCGTTTCCGACGTCTGATGTCGGCGCATCCGCCGTCGGCCGCCCCTTCGCACCGTCAAGGGAAAGTAGGTAAGACCGTTTGAAAAATCAGCTGCTCAAACGGTATTTCTCGCTAAATCATTGATATGGTGGGCGAACCAGGGCTCGAACCTGGGACCCGCTGATTAAGAGTCGGCTGTCCTGAACAGCGGGTGTTTACGTGACAGCCCAACGCCTAAAGCAACTGCTTGCTATCTCGTACCGAGATCACGCACGAGCGTGCAGCCAGTATGGCTTGGAAACTTTAGCACCATGTGCTGACGGTTTCGCAGTAATCGCTAGACCGTCCGGCCGATCCTCACCGCTCTTGTCCTTGAGTTCTAATACGCTCACTATTTGGGTCTCGACGGATATCGTCTTTGTCATTTCCGGATCGGCTGCGAGTTTGCATCGATTCCATAACGTTCGCTCGCGCAAAAAGATGTCCGTGCTCGAGGTGCTGGGAGATTCGCTCCCGTGCCACTCCAGCAAGCTTTTGTCGTGCACGCTCATTGTCCGGGAATGCGCGTTCTAAAGCTCTCTCAATGATCGCCATTTGCGATTGAGCTGTCACAAGGGCGGGATCACGCGCGGCCGTCTGCCGGTCGGCTGAGCGAAACGTCTCCGCTGTCACCCGCCAGCGGTTACGCAGCACCTGCCGTCGCTCGACATGCGCCTGCCCGTTGGCGGCGTCAATCACCTTGATTGTCTTTGTGACCTGTTCGACGCCGTCCCTCCGCACCTGAACGCGATCGCCGGGCTTCGCGTCGCTGTCGGCGGTCGCCTTTTCGAGACCGACGCCCCACACCTGATGCCGACGGCCGCTGTCGAGCTCGATCGCCACGTAGGCGGTTTTCTCGGCATCGTTTTGATTGCGATACGGTGCCTGGCCAACCTCGATCAAGCGTCCCGAGACACCTTTGTCGTAGTCAAGTCTCTCTGCGCGCCCATCTTTGTCAGAAACCGGACTAGGCCCTGTCTCCAGACTTCGCGGTTGCGTTCGTTTCCAGACGTCTTGCCGGTCGGCGAGCGTCTGCCTGTCGAGTTCGGTCGGCTGATAGCCCCGCACCTGCATGCCGCGTGCGCTGGCCTCGAGCCACGCCTCACGACGGAATTCCACGGAGCCACGGACCTCGAGAGACGTCCATTGCCGATGTTGCGCCACGCTGACCATGTCGCGGATCACCTCGGCCGCCGCGTGGCGCGTGACCAGGCGGTCGTCGGCGACCTTGAACGCGAGATACTCGCCCTTATCGTCGGCATAAAGCCGGGCACCGCCGTTTGCCCCTTCTTTGCCGGGCTCGTTGACCGCAACGTAATATTTGCGGCGGATGCGATCGGGTAGCGCATTGTCACCCATCGCCGCGGAGGATGCATTTTCGGCCGATGCTGACTTCGCTGCGGATTCCTTGGCTGTGATATCCGTGCCAGGATCGTGCCCTGTCCGCTCTCGCCGTTTGAAGCTGAAGTCCTGGCTGTTCTCACGCGTGTTGTTCATGTTGCCGTCCATTATGCTTCCGGCTTGCCCGTCGCGCCGGCGGGATGGCCTGAGCGTCGATGTAATTCAGGGTCCAGGCTTTCATGTCGTCCTCGGACAACCCTTCAAGGTCGACGTCCACGTCTCCGAAATCGAAACTAGCGTTGGCGGGAATTGTGGACGGGTCAGCCACCTCCTCATCCGTCATCGGCCGGGCCCGGAACACCGCCCGCAACTCGGCGACCTCAGAGCGAAGCACCTTGATCTCTGCATCGAGGAGCGCGTTTGAACGTCCTTTGGGCAATTCCGGGGCTGGCACCGGCAGCAATCGCTTCAGGAACGCCTTGTCTTCGTAGTATACGATCTTGTCGGCGATAACGGGCGGAATGCCGGTACCCAGAACGAACGCTTTGGATTTGGGAAGAAGCTTCAGCTCCTGCGGCAGCATGAGGGCCCGACGATGCTCGGAGACCGTCTCGCTGGTCGAACGCATCGCCAGCCCTTTCGGTCCGCTGCGACTGCGCGCTTTCACGGTGTCGTACCCGATGCGTTCCGAAAGTTCATTGGCGACGTCCTGTTCCTTTGGGGCGAACACCACCTCGACAGCATGGTTGGTCATGAAGTTGCGGGCCGCGTCGGTCCCGTAAATCGCGCGTAACTGCGCCGGGCTCTGGACCACGGTAAGCAGGCGGATGCCGTATCCGGCGATGAACGCGACGGATTTCGCGAGCACATTGACATTGCCCAAGGCGGGAAACTCATCAAGCAGCAGCAAAAGCTTGCGATTGAGTTTTGGGTTCTGTTCCGGCAGTTCGCGGGTGTTGAGATCGACGACTTGCTGGAAAAACAGATTGAGAAGTGGCGCCATGCGGTCGAGATTGTCAGGCGTGACCCCGAGATAGATCGACATCGGCCGTTGCCGCAGTTGCCGCAAATCGAAATCATTGGCCGAAGTTGCGGCATCGATCCTGGGGTTGAGCCACAAACCCAGGCGCGCCGTCACGGTCTTGCGCACCGAGTTCATGGTGTTCTCGGAAGCGGCAAGGAAATCATTCAGTGCCGTGATGCAATGCCGGGAAGGAGGTGACGGACCTGACTTTCGCGCCGCGATGAGTTTATCGAAATGCGCCTTTAGGTCGGGGGCAGCGGACAGCTGGTGCAGGATCTCGCCGATCGTCAGGGGAAGGCCTGGAGTTTCCGCGACATAGCCTCCAACAGCGACAAAGGCCGAGCGGGCGGCCTCGAACCAGAACGGGTCGCCGCGGCTCTCCGCCGGAAACAGCATGACGGCAATGCGTTGCAGATCATCATAAAGATCCGCAGGATCGCTGCGCACGTAACCGAGCGGATTGTAGCGCGCGGTGCGTCCGTTCGCCTCAAGCGGGTCGAACAGATGGACCTCCTGAGCATGGGCCGCCCGAAACCCTGCAGAGCGATCCCAGTTCTCTTTCTTGACGTCGAGAACAACCGCCGAATCTGGCCAGTTCAGCAAATTGGGAATGACATAGCCGACGCCCTTGCCTGCCCGGGTCGGGGCATAGACGAGGACGTGTTCGGAACCGCCGAAACACAGTAGCGCACCGTCCTTGCGGCCGAGCAGGATGCCTTCAGTGGAACGCAAGCCCGCGGCCTTGATCTCCCGCTCTGAGGCAAAGCGCGCGCTGCCGTGAAGAGGCAGAGGACGGTGACGGAGCACAGCACCCAGCATTCCGAACACCACAACGACACCGGCAAGCGTCGCCAGCGTCAGCCACCGGTCGAAACGTGGGTCGGCGCCGTAACGCGGCCAGCCTGTGACGATCTCCGACCAGTGCAAGCCACCGTCGTGAAGCCGCAGCCCGAGCAGCAGAACATTCGAGGCGACCAGCAGAAACAGCGCGCAGGCCGCGAGAGCCAGCGCGATGCCCCGCGCCGCCTTAGCTGATGCGGTCGCGCTTGCGAACGGGGTCATAGTAAATCTCCGAGATGCGGTAGCGGCCGTCCCGCTTCTGCATCTGGATGACGACGTCCACGAGAAGCAGCAGCAGCGAGCGAATGTCGTCGCGATGAAGGTCGCGGCCTTCCGCGCTTTCCTTGACCAACAACGTCAGCTGCTCGAAGGCGAGCCGCGCGCTGTCGGCATGAACCGTTGTGATCGATCCTGGATGGCCTGAGTTGACATTTCTCAGATAGAAGAACGCCGTCCCGTCGCGTAGCTCCTGCAGCAGGATTCGATCCGGCCGCATCCGCAGGCAGGACTCCAGAAGTTCGCGCGGTCCAATTTTGGCAACGCCCTGCCCGTCCTTGGCGTAGAGTAGCCGCACGCAATTCTGATGCGGGATGACAAGCTCGGCGGTGTCCTCAATGGTGATGAGCCGCTCTTGTGCGGGGATCGCCGTGATCAACGCCTTGGATAGCGTCGTCTTTCCCGAACCGGTCGCCCCGGAAATGATGACGTTGCGGCGAGTTGAGACGGCAAGCTGGAGGAAGTCGCGCCAGGCGCCGGCATCTTTCAGCGCCAAAAGCCGATGCTCGTCGGCCGTGAGATCGTCATTGGCGACACGGACCTCATCGAACAGTTTTGTCCGCTCAAAGGCGTCCAGTGTCAGCGTCAAAGCCGACGGCTTGCGGATTGTGAGACTGACCGTGCCGGCTGGCACAGCCGGCGGGACGACGATTTGGCAGCGCTCCTCGCCGATCAGGGTGGTCGACACCACTGGATGCTCCGGACCGATGTCCTGACGGGTATGGCCGGCGGCCGCGGTCGCGAGATTTGAAAGATAGGCGTGTGTCAGAGTTGGCGCTTCGTGCCGGGTCCAGCCGCCAGGACCTTCCACGAAAATCTCGCCGGGGCGGTTGACGACGATTTCCGTCAGGGAGTTGTCTGCCAGAAATGGAGCCAGCGGCTCCAGATAGCGCGCCAGCACGAGCCAGCTGCCATCGCGTTCGACGGAGTGTACCGCGCTCACTTTGTCACCACGGCCGGGGCGGCGAGGCCCCCGGGGATGGTGCGGTCCAATATCTGCGTGCGGGTCTCGACCCGCCGCAGTTGATAGACCGAGGAGAAATCGACGTCGCGGGCGACAAAGATATTGACCAATTCGCCCTGATTCTTGTTGAGCGTCGGCGGAATGTTGATCGACTGCTCGACAGCGATACCGGCGGCGGTGTTGGTGGCGCCGGTGGTGTTGTTAATTTGGATGGAGCTGTCCTGTAGCTGCTGACGTCCGATCGAGGAGGCATCGCTAACGATCGACAGCAACAGCGCCGAGCCGAACCGTTCGAAGAAGTGGGTGTCGATGTCGCCGTCAAAACCGGCGCGGCCCAGAGCATCGGTGGCCGGCGAGGCCAGTGCCGCAATGACGCCGGTCGGTGTCTTGGCGCGGGTCCACAGCACGAACAGGCGTTTTGAGCCGCGTCGCACGTTGCCGCGATATTCACCGACCACTTGCGTGCCCTTTTCCATCAACACCACGTTGCCGGAATCCGACATCACGTCGCGTACGACGACGCAGGAGACGAAACCCGCCACGTCCGAGGACATCGCCGTCTCCAGCACGCACGGGATCGAGGTGCCCTGGGTGATGAGCAGATTGCGGTTGGGAAGCCGCGCTGCGCGCACGCCCTCAATCGGCGTGGGCTTCAGCTTGTCGGCAAGGTCGTTGCGCGGCTCGCCCCGGCCAAATCCATAGGAATCGGTGACGACACTTCCGGTCACGCTGTCGTGGGCAGCACGCCCCGCAGAGATCGGCCGATTATAGGCCAGCACCGGTGCGCGCCGGGCACTTTCCAGAAGCTGGTCGGAAGCGAGCGCGGGGGCGGCTGGCGTGGCTGCGACCGGCGCGGCTCCAACTGAGGCCGTCGTGATCGGTGCGGGAGGTAGCTCCGGGATGGGCTCGAACGCCGCCGCCTGGCGGATCACCAGCTTGCGGGCGGAATCGCTGACGGGCTTATCACCTTTCCAGGTGCCCCAAATGATCAGAGCGGCAAATGCGGTGAGTGCCAGCGCGCCGAAGCCGCGTTTGAGCATTGCCGCTCGACCATTGTCCCCTCCTCCCACGGGCGTAATGCCACGGTCGCCGGCGATCGTCTCATCGTGATGTTCGGTCATGTCGCCGCTCGCCTATCGTGGCCTTGGGGTTGCTGGTGATTTCTTCGCCCGCCGCTCGATCGAGGGGCTTGTGGTATTGGTGCCCGGGTTGACCCCCACAGCGTCGAACGCTTCGTTGAAGATGCAGAGCACGTTGTCGCCTTTGCGCAGCCGAAATTCCCGGGCCGTGGCATGAACGACCACGAGCTCGCCGCGGACATCCTTGGGCACCAGGCTTTCCGAGCCGTCCGAATTGATCAGGTAGATCGCGGGGATTTCGCGGTTCCCTGCAAAGCGGAACGTGGTCTCCTTGCCGTCGTCGAACACGGCTTCGGGTTCGAGGTCGACCGAGCCCTGTGCCGAAAAACGCCAGTTGCGGGCGCCATAGGCATGATGCAGGTCGAAAGTCTGGTCGATCAGCGCGCCTTCCCGCTCGGCGCCGCGGGCGGTCGCCTCCGCACGCCGGCGTTCGATCTCATCGCCGGGATAAGCGAAGCGGACGACGAAGTAACTGTCCGCGAGCGTCGTTTCGGCGATCGACAACTCGAATTGATACGAGCGCTTGCGTCCGTCAGGACGCGTGGTGACGACCTGCAAATTGGTTGGTGGATGTTTCTCGCGGGGTTTAAGGAACAGGATTGAGCCCGCCGGTGCGACCTCCCATGCAATCGCGTCGCCGATCGCGACATGCGCGACCTCCTCATCGTCGGCAAACAACACCTGGGTCGATGCGCGAATCACGCCGTTGACCTTGACGACGTTGGCTGGGTCGTAGGTCACGGTTCTCACGCGGGCATCATGTTGACCTGGTGACGGCTGTTGCAAGGCCATTGCCGGCCCCGCGAATCCCAGGGCGAAAATCATCAAGAGAGCGAAGGATTTCATGGCACGACCTCCGGATCGGCGCGATATTCCGAGACCAGAAATCCGAGGGGATTGGTGAGACGGTCGGCGGAGGACATTGGCGCATTGGCGTAGGCAAACGTCAGGGTCGAAACCCAATGGGTGACGCGGGTTTCCTCGCCCTTGCGGCTCTCTTTCATAAAACGGACCGAGGCGACATTGTCTGCCAGGAGCGAGATCGCCTTGATCCGCACCGTGGCGACCCCGAAACGGCCCTGAACGACTTGTGGGCTTTCGGGATTGGAGCCGCGATACCAGGCCGCGAACCGGGCCTGTTCGCCCTGACCCGAAAGTAGCGAAATGGTGCGGAAGTTGGTTTCGGCCTCCGGATAGCTGTAACCTTCGCGCGCGCGGACGTAGCGGCCGAGGAAATATTTGGTGACGGCTTCATCATAGCGCGCCGGAGTCGAATTGAGCGCGGAGACGGTATCTACAATCCCGGTCGCGTTATCGACCCGGATCACGAACGGCTCGACCGTCTTTAGCGGCGCAAGTGCTACGACCGCGCCAACCGAGGCGACCGCCAACGCGCAGGCGCCCGCGGCAATCACCCACGCCGTTCGCCGCGAGCGATGCGCCGACAGCAACAGATCCTGTTCCCATCGCCGCGCATTGTCGAAATAGGTTTGCAGCTCGTCGTGTCCGACCATCTCACGCCTCCTTGCCGCAAGCGCGGTAAGAGGCTGCAATCTCGGCGCGCTGGTCCGACGCGGCGAGTTGGCTAGAGGGCGCCGCCGGGCTGGCTTCGCCTTTGCGGATGACTGGTCCTGGCGCGGATGGCGCAGGTGATGGCTCGGGGGCCGCCAACGGCGTGTTGGTTTCCCAATCCCACAACGACCGATTGAGCGGCCGCCGAGCTTGGCCATCGCATGACGGCGGTCCCTTTGACCAGATCGCGCATCCGCCAAGCTGAAATCCGATGACGCAGATGATGAATAGTCGACGCCACATCGTTCTGATGCCCCTGTCTGTCTTTCTCGTCTGTTGCCGACGATGATTGCTTACGCGGCTGTGGCCCCCGACGATCGGGTGCGCCGCATACTGCCGCCCTGCCGACTTGCTCTTACGGCGGCGAGACCGCGGCTGGCCGACCAACGGGCGCCGGCATAAGCGCCGCTGGCTGCGGCCGAAGCGTTGGCGATCATTGGGCTCGTGACCAGCCGGCTTGCGAGCGACGCACCACCCCCGGCGAGGCCGCCTGCGATGACCGGCAGTTGAAGCGAGATGTAACCGGACAGGCCGAGCACCGCGCTGATGGCGACAGCGGCCACCACCATCTCGCCGGCTGTGCCGGCGTTTGCCGCAAACCTGTCGATGAAGCCGGTGACGGTCGTTAACATCAACCCGACCAGAGCGACCACCAGCACCAGCAGGATCACGAAATTCGCGACCTGCCGAAGCCAGGCTTCAGTAAACGGCCGCGTGGCCTCAAATAAGCCAAGCGCAATGAAGACCGGGCCGAGCGCGATGACGACGCTCAGACCAATCTTGGCATAGAGAAGGATGGCAAACTGCAAGAAGGACCCAACCGCAACAAAGACCAGGAGAATGGCCGCAATTAGTGCGGGCGCGATGTTAGTCAGACCGGCTTGTTCGTAAATCCGGTTGGCGACGTCAATTCCTTTGGACAGAAGCTGATCGAATGGAGCTCCGGAGTTGGTATTCAGTCCAGAGCCCGCCAAGGCGTTGCCGATCTCCTTCGGCAAGGAATCAAGGAACAGACCGGTGACGTATTGCTGGAACGCACTCGAGTTGGTCGCGAGCAGCACCACGACCACGATCCGCATCGCCCGCCAGGCAAACTCCATGATTGGCTCCGAGATTGCGCCCCGCATTACGGCGAAACCGTACAGGATGACATAGAGCATCACGGCCGTGCGGAGGGGGCCATCAATGTAGGAGGCAAGATTAGACACTGAGGTCGATACAAATGCCGTGATCGGCTGCTCGAACTCTTTCAGGAAACTGTCAAAGACGTTTACGGCCATCGCGGCGATCCTTACTTCAGAGCGTCTTTCATCTCTTGGATGGTGATCTTGTTGCTTGCTTCGTTGGCGTTGATGCAGTTCGGCGTCTTTCCCAATTCTCCGGGATTGTCGCGGCACGCCTTGATGGCCACCGCCAAACCGTCCCGATGATCAAGAAACCAGCCGACGGTTTTCGTCTGCTCACTCCTGTCGGCCTCGTTACAACCCGTTAGGGTGGCTGCGACGGTGATCGCCAGAATGGATGCCTTCATCGTCATTGCAGCGCCGCCTTCATTTCATCAACCAATTGGCGCTGCTTCTCGCGCTCGCGTTGTCCGTCCATGTCCGTTCGGGCCTGCTGGATCATTGCGAGACCCTGCATCCGGAGCACATCGTTCTGCAGCAACGCCTGTTCAGCCTGAAGCCGCGCCGACAGATCGAGCGTCTCCTTGACGTCGGTCGCCGAGCTGATGCGCGTTCTCAATTCTTCGAGTGCATCGATACGCTGCGACGCCGTGTCATAGACCGCCTGGCCCATCGAGTGCTTGGCGCCAGTCTGCCGCGCGATGCGATCGAGCTCGCTCTGGTAATACGAATTGCCGCTGTTGCCGGCATAGGCGCGGTTCTGCGAAAGATAATGGTTCATCGCGTCGGCGAAGTTGCCGCCACCCTGCCCCGCAACGAGACGTTCGATGTCGGAGAACTGTTGGGGTAGAACTTTCCGGAACTGCGGCGTGTTCAAGAGTGCGCCAATGTCGTTGGCGTTGGTCCGCTTGTTGAAACTGTCATAGAGCTGCTTGGCCTGGTTCAATTGATCCTGCGCCACCCTTAGCTGCGACGTCAGGGTGTCGACCTGCTTCTTCAGTTCCGTCAGCTGCTCGAATTGCCGCGCATAGACGCTAGGATCGAACACAATCTCCGCTCCCGCGGGTGATGCCATCAGGAAGATCAGGACTGAGACGGACGTAAGTGTCATCGGCGTATGCTGAACCGTCATCGGATTGTCCTTCGTCCCGCGTGAAACACCGGCAGCCATTGGGCCGGATCGTCGCCGACCTCCGCCCGAACGCGGTCGAGCAGTTCGACCGTTTCCGTCCGTCCCGACAGCACGGCGAGCGCATCGTCGAAACCGCCGAGATCAAGTTCCGCCACCACCGAGTTGTGGCCTTGCTTGACCAGGAACCGCCGACTTTCGGGCGCCAGCTCCTCCTTGATCAGGCGGAATTCCGTGTCGGTCAGATGGAAACCGTCGACATAGTCCGAGCGAGTCCCCCGCGCATTCGGCAGGAAAAGTTGCGTCGGGCATTGCTCGACAATAGTGTGTGCGATTGGGGAAGCCAGCGCATCGCGCGGCGACTGCGTGCCGAACACCATGACGCCGTTCTGCTTGCGGATGGTTTTCAGCTTGTTGTTGGCGAGATCCCGAAAGGCCTCGTCGCCGAGCGCCTTCCAGAACTCGTCGATGTCGATGATCAAGCGCCGGCCGTCGATCAGGCGCTCCACGCGATGAAAGAGGTACATCATGAGCGGCGTGCGAACGGCGGGATGATCGAGCAGATCGGTCATGTCGAAGCCGATAAACCGGGCATCGAGGCCGATCGCGTCGTGCTCGCCATCCAGCACCCAGCCGTAGGGAGCGCCCCGGCACCATCGCTCCAATCGGGCGCCGATTCCTTCGCGATCCTGTTGGCCCAGAAAAGCCCGCAGCGCACCGAACGAGCGCTCCGCCTGCCGCAGGTGACCAAGCGCTCTCAACCCGGAATCGATCCGCTCCTCCTCGGATACGGTCAGCGCGCGGTCTTCTGGCGTAACGAGCTTCCGGATAAGAGTGCCCAGGAAGGAAAGATTGGCTGGCGTCAGCTCTAGCGCCTTGAGCGGCGCGCAGCCGGTCGCAATGCCGTTGTGGAGCGTCAGATAGGTGCCTCCGGCGGCACGGACGAAAATCTCAGCGCCGCGGTCCTTGTCGAAGAAGACGTAGGTGGCGCCGAGCCGCTCGGCTTGAGACAGCAGGAAGTTCTGCACGACGGTCTTGCCGGACCCCGAGGGCCCGCAGATGAAGGTGTTGCCGAGGTCGCTGTGATGGAACGAGAAGTAGAACGGCGAGCCGGACGCGGTCTTGAGCATCGCAACCGCCGGTCCCCAATGGTTGCCGGCAGGCTTTCCGGTGGGATAGGTGTGGAACGGAGAAAGTGCCGCGAAATTGCGCGAGGTGATCGCACCAGTTCGCGCCCGATACTTGAACAGTCCCGGAAGCTGGGCCCAATAAGCCGCTTCAAGACCGAGATCCTCGCGCGCAACCACTGCACCCGCGTCAGCCAGTGCGCGCCGCGCCAAGCTCATGTGATCCTGCAGCTGCGAAGGCGTCTCGGCGTAGATCAGCAGCGACAGGTGGTGATCTCCAAGCACGAATCTGTTGGATTCGAGATCGTCGAGCGCGTCAGAGAGCTCATCGACCTGCGAGGCCGCCGGATCCTGAGCCGAGACCAGCTGGTTCTGCTTGCGCGTCAGGACAGTCTTGGCGTCGGCTTTCGACAAAAATGCCAAGGATTGGGTGAGGATAACCTCGAAAGGCGCGGAAAGCAGTGCGTTCAACAGGCCAGGCCTGGTGGACGCCGGATACTCCTTAAGCCCAAACATGCCAGCGAAGCGCGACCCGCCCGCGCTGCGGACTTCGATGGCTTCACGGCCGAAGATGACCCGGTTTGAATAAAGTGCGGGGCCAATCGGTCCTTGCGGCAATGGCATCGGCATCCACTCGCCGGAGGCGACGGCATGGAGCAACTCCATTGGCTCTGAGAAGACGATGCCGTCGCGCTCAATCAATCCGAGGGCATGGGCGCCGTAGCGCTCCAATGCCGCGACCATATCGCGGGCGGCATCGTTGAGCCTCTTGATGGCGTCGCTGTCGACCTCGAGGGAAGCCGCAGCACTCCGACCAAGCCATTTGAAGAACGCGGCCGCAGCGTCGGCGGGGGCGCGACCGGGATGCCAAACCAACGTCAGATAGAGATCGTTGCGAAACAGCGCGGCCTTGCGGAGCCGGTCGCGATATTGCGCATCGAGCGAGGCGGCAAATGTCGATCGGAACGCACCGTCCGGGTAGTCCGACGTTCGGCGTCGGACCAGATGGGTCCAGAGTGCCAGCCGCGGATCTGCCACATTGCGCAGGGTGAGGTTCAGCTTGGCGTGCAGGTCGTTCAGATCCGCAGTCTCGGAGGTCTCGAACGAGGTGCCGTCGAGCCAGATCACCGTCAGCAGGGCCCGCGTCGTGAGACTGATCACCGTATTGGTGACGTGCCGGCCGAACGGCAGGTAGACATCGGGCCCGATCTCCCGGGTTTTGAGCGCTGCGTTACGCATAACCAAGGTCCCGTGTTCGATATCGCCGGACGAGCTTGAGCGGCGTGCAGGACGATCCGCCCCAGAATGACGCGTTGCGCGTGCGTCCGCGGGTTTCGATCCAGGCGAGCAGGATTCGGAACATGTTGGGGTCGTGCCGGCAGATGACGCGGCAAAGACCATGGATCGGGATCGCGACCAGACCGTAGATGATGCTTCCGGCCACCAGGAACAGGATGCAGGAAAACATCATGTTGAGCGCCATGGCTTCCATGGTGACGCCGGCAATCATGGCCGGACGCGTGCAGGCGAGGAACAAGGTGTCCTCCGTGAGACGCACGGCCTCATTCATCAACGCCCCCCGGTCAAGGTCGAGACCACCTCGGAGGCGCCAAACGTGATGGCGACACCGAGCACGACATAGGCGGCCTTGCGCAGATCGAGATAGCCGAACATCCAGGCGATGCCGACGATGATGACCGCCAGCGTCGCCAGCAGGCGCGCGACGTTGCCGGTTAGCATGTTGACGATGTTCTGCAGCACACCCTCGATGTTCGCGGTCTGCGCGAGCGCAGGCTCGACCAAGGCGATGCTGAGAACGGCCCCCATGCAAAGAAGGGCAGCGGAGTGTTTAAGAGGAGAAGTCATGACACGGCTCCGATTGGCGGCGCAGCCGGACCATCCCGGACCGCGGTGTTGAGTTGAGGCAAAAAGAGGTCCTCATCGTTCATAGACGAAGGCTGACGTGCCGAGGCCCGAGCGGTAAACATCCCAGTTCGGACGTTGCCTGGTAGGTGTGGCTGGCGTGTTGATCGTTGGGATGTCGCCGGTGGAAATGTCGGCACTGCGAGTGACTGTCGGTCGGGTACGGGCTTCGGGCGGTGTGGCGGGAGCCTTAATCGCGAAGCTCGCGAAAACGTTGGCAATGGCCTGTTCGTGGCCCGAGGCGTTCGCATTTGCTGCTTGCAAGCGGGTTTCGAACAATCTGCCGAGGCCCGCGATGTGCTTGCAGGCGTTGAAAGTCGTGGTGGTCGTCAGCCCCGCCTCTTTCATGTCCTCAGCATCGAGCTGAGCGAGACCGGTCCGGACCGGCTGGCCAGTGGCGATGGCCTCGGCCGCGAGCTGGATCGCTTCGTCACGGTCACTTGCCTGAATCGGAACTGGTTTGCGCGCCTGAACTGTGATGAGCAGCGGCTCGAACGAACTCGCCTGCCGCACAATCGTCGTCAGCGGCCGCACCAAGTCCGGCGTCGGGGCGCACTGTTCGACCAGAGCTACGAAGGCAGTTGGATCCATTGCTGAAAGCCTCTTTATATTTTGGGGAGCTGGAGACGCGACGCTATGCCGCGAGCGCCGTGTTTGACGGAACATCAATTGCCGGCTTCGAAACCTTGCCGGCCGCCCGGATCTCCCCGAGGGCCTCATCGGAGACTGGCAACAGCCCAGCGACGGCCGTGGTGGCTCCGATTTGACGGGGTGTGCCGAGGCGATCCAGATGCCATCCGGCCCGGCGCAGGATTCGCTCCATGCGCACGTCAGTGACGGTTGCGATGGCCTGCAGGCCGCGCTGCTGGCCCCATTCGATCATGGCCGCAAAAAGCAGGAACGTCGCTTCCCGCAAGCCGTTCTCGGCTGTCGCAGCGACGGTTTTGGTGTCAACGCAAAAGCGCGAGCTCTCCCAGATTCTGGCTGCTCTGGGCGCCGCGTGGCCATCCAGCAACACCGGGAACGTGTCGGCCAGCATGTTGCGCCCAGTGGTGGGCAGCAGGCGAACACAACCGACAACCGCGCGCTGCTCGATCACCAAAAGATAAGTCGGCTTGAGTGCGTCGTACTGGTCGATCTCCAATCCGCCTGCGACAGAGACGTCCCAGTCGAGCCGCTCCTTGAACACGCGCCCTCGCAGACGATGCATTCCCATTGTCAGGTCGGAGTCCTGCAGGAGTGCCGTACGTGTGCGCACAATGACCTTCATTCTAAACCTCCCGCTTACGAATCACAGCTTCGAGATCAAGAAAGCAGGCGCGGTCACAGCGTTGCGCTGTCAGTTCTGACAGGGCGTTTTGGAATCGTTCTTGCCGCAAAGCTGCCGCAAGGCGGCAATACATGCCCCACACGTAGCGCGCGAATGTTGCGCGATTGTCGCTTTTGGGGACCAGAATAGTTCTAAAGGGGTGTGATGAAAGAAGTCAAAAGAGCATGCGATGAGTTTGTCGATTGTCTTCACTCTGCCCATACGGAAGATGATTTTAGACGCGTCGCGGAACGAACCGCGCATGCATTGGGCTTTCGCTGGTTCGCCTACTTTGGCCACCGCGCGAATGGTCCCCAACTGATCTCATCGTATCCGAAGAGTTGGACCAGCCACTATTTTCGGGAAGGATACGACAACATCGATCCCGTTCTTCAGGACCCGCGAAACACAAGCCGGATGTTCCTGTGGGATGGACGTGAGGCGCGAAGCGCAAAGTCGGCGAAAGAACGCCGTCTGTTTGACGACGCGCTCAGCTTCAAGATCAGGACCGGTCTGACCGTTCGCATTCCCGCAAGCCAAAATCAGTTTGCAGCGTTCACGCTGGCGGTGGACGATCGCAGCCTTGGACTCGACCGTTTCATCGAGACTTCGCGGGACATGTTGGAAAGGATGGGCCTCACCTATCATGCGCATGTGAACGCCGCCAGAATCGGACGCACGCCCGCCGATGGTCAGCAGGGAAGCCCGCTGACTCAGCGCGAGCGGCAGTGTCTCGCGTGGATCTCTGATGGCAAGACGATGCAGGACATTGCCGACCTTCTAGGGGTTTCGTCGCGTGGGGTGAAGTATCATCTGGACAATGCCAGGCGAAATCTTGCTGCACTGACCCTTCCACACGCTGTGGCTCTCGCGTTTCGGCAAGGATTGCTCCCATAGTCGGGCGACCGCCGTCCAGTGCGGCCAACTTGCCATGCACTCGTGGTTTGGCCAGGATGAGCTTGCCAGGAGAGTGCAAGCGGTCGCGTCGAACGAAGTCAACGCTACATCATTTGCGGCATTCAGCCAGAAATGGATGGTTGCTCGCAATTCGTCATAGCCATGTCTTTGCGGAACCTTCGGCTGGGCAATTGGCCGTCGCCCTGCGGCCGGGCTGTTGGCCCGCTGAAGCCCCGCAAGCGGGTCTCCCCAGCCTGGCGCGGAAACCGCTGCCGCAGTGATGAAAGTTGCCGTGTGGTGCATCGCGAGATGACCGATTGCCTTTCGCTGCCTATCCGAGCGAGGGGGCATAGCCACACATGGCGCCCGATCGAGAAGCCAACCTCGCTCGCTCGGCTGAAGTATTTCTCTCCGAAGGCAAAGGTCACACGTTCGAATCGTGTCGGGTGCGCCAGCCTTCCTTTGTTTTACAACGCGATATGCAGACCCAGCCTCGGACTTCAGTTCTGGTTCATTCGCGCGAGTAAGCAGTTGGGAGTAACACGCGCCTAATTTAGCGCTCGCAATGCAGGTCGGTCCAGTTCACCGAGAGGAAGTTGTTCGGGCTAGGTCAGGATAGCGGGAGCTAGCGAGACATCCACAACGACCGCTTCGCGCCGATACTGTTGAAAAACGAAACCCGAACGACATCGAAACCGCGCGAATGTCCACTCTTGGCCGTCTCTAACGCTAAAGCGCTCTTCAGCGCTGGTACGAAGGCTGGTGGCCGTCTTGGTGTGAAACGATGTGGGCCCAGGTCCCTGGATGCGAAATGCATCGGCGGCCCTGAGAAATTTCGTTTGTCGCCAAATAGACTTTTTCAACAATATCCGCCAGAAGCGCTCCTTCGCGGACTCACCTTATTAGCTTCCGGCGGCTGCGTTGGTCGACATTGACCGGGCCCTCAGGAGAAGCGCGAAAAGCATAAAATGTACACACAGAAGAAGGGGCACATATACGGTCGGAATGTAAAACGTGGCGCCCAGTGCCGAGGGGTGAAAGTCTTCATCAAAGAGGCCTTGGTAGAATGCAAATAGAAGATCGCCCGCTCCCCACAGGTTGAAGAGCCAGAGCGCGGCGTATCCGGCCGGTCTCCGCAGGAGCATTAGGGCCACCCAAGCGAGTACAACTGCAAACAAGTCGCCGAAAGCACCGGGCGCCGCGAAGGCTCTGGGCAATGAGCCCGCGACACCAGGAACAAGGAAAGACGCCCCAACGAAGCGAAATACATTGAGATAAAGCAGCGGCGTGGCCGCGTCGGGCAATGAGCGGGATCGGACAAATGGCCAAATGTAGCGGGAGCAAACCGCTCCCCAAGCTACAAAGCTGAACGCGACGCTGATTCCGAAAATCATAAGGTCGGTCATGAGATTCATCCAATGAATGACTTCAATGTGACTAGAAAGCAACCCTGGTCCGCATCGCAAACGCGTTGAACTTCTAACCTGCATCTCCAAAGTTCGTCGCACTTAGGGGCCATACATCGACCGCCAACTTAAGCGCGACGTGATAAGGCTCATTCGTGATGAACGGCCTGGTAGAATTAGAGGCGCGAGCGTGATGGCCGCGATTCGCCTTGGCCCCGCAACCACGCTCCTTAGCGAAGCCGGACCCCTGTCTACGATGCCGTGCTTATTCAGCCGCGCTCGAAGGCGCGACCGGTGCGAACGCATGTGCGTTCTTCTGCACGAATTCCCGAACGCTCATCGGACGTATGCCGGTCAGCCTTTCGACATCATTGCTGAACCGATCGTACCGGTTGTCCTGATGTAGTTCCGCCATGGTCGCCACGTGCGCAACGACATGAAGCGGCATTCCGAAGGTGGCGAGTTGCCCCTTCATGACCTCAAGTGGAACGTTGACGTACGAGATCGTGCGACCAAGCGCGACCGAGAACTCGCGTGCAACCGCGTCCATGTCCTGCGAAACCGGGCCGGTCAGATGGTAGGCCTGGCCGATATGCTCGGCGGGCTCACTCAAGATCTCGGCGATCACCCGAGCGACATCGGCTGCAGCGATGGCTGAGTTCTTGCCCCTACCAAAGGGCGCCATGATTTTGTCCTGCATGGAGACGGTTTTCGCGGTTTGAAGCAGTAGCCCTTCCATGAAGGCCGTTGGTCGTACTTCCACCACTGGCAGCCCGGACCAGGATAATATCTGCTCCGCCAACCAATGCTGCTTTTGCTGTGGGCTAGGGGTCGTATTGAAAATGTCCATCTCGTTGACGGTCATCTGGGAGAGATTGACGAACGCCTTTACGCCGCGGTGCTTCGCGACGACGGCGACGTTGACAGCCGCTTCGAGATAGGTCGGCGCGACCGACATTGCGAAGCAGAGACGTTCGCACCCTTCGATCGCCCGATGTACCGCCATAAGATCAAGCAGATCGCCAACCACGACTTCTGCACCGAGCGCGCGCAACCTTGTGGCCCGCTCGTCGTCGACACGAACCTGCGCTCGTACCCGGAACCCACGGGCGAGAAGCAGCTCCGTCACGCAGCGGCCCACCGAGCCGATCCGTCCAGCCGCCCCGGTCACCAGAATCGGAAGTTCGTGTTGTGCCTTGCTCATCTTTCGCCTCACTCAGAATGAATATGCTTTGCCGCGCGACGTATCCGCTTTTGCCGCCGGTCGATCGGCAGGAGGATTTCGTCCCCGTCATCCTTTGAGGAAGGCCAGCAGGTCTGCGTTCACTTGATCGGCGTGGGTGACGCACATGCCATGTGGAGCACCGGCATATTCCTTCAGGCTCGCGTTTGGCAGGATCTTCACCGAACGCCGGGACGCGATGTCGATAGGAACGATCTGATCGTCATTACCCTGCAGCAGCAGGGTTGGGATCGTCATCTTCTTGAGATCATCCGTAAAATCGGTCTCGGAGAAGGCCTTGATGCAGTCATGCTCGCCTTGGAGGCTCCCCATCATGCCCTGAAGCCAGAAAGAGTCTATCTGGCCTTGCGAAACCTTTGCATTGGGACGGTTATAGCCAAAGAACGGCATTGCCAGTTCTTTGAAGAACCCCGCCCGATCGGCAAGCAGGCTCGCGCGCAGACCGTCGAAGACGCTCATCGGCGCGCTGTTAGGGTTGGTGGGCGTCTGCGCCATATGGGGAGGTACCGCGGAAATCAGGACTGCTTTCGATACACGCGATGTGCCATGGCGGCCGATATAGCGCGCCACCTCGCCTCCACCGGTCGAATGGCCGATCATCGTCGCACCCTTGACGTCGAGCGTCTCGAGTAGTGTGGCGAGATCGTCGGCATAGGTATCCATGTAGTTGCCGGTCCAGGTCTGATCCGATCGACCATGGCTGCGTCGATCATGAGCAATAACGCGGTAGCCGTGGTTCGCCAGGAACAGCATCTGGGCGTCCCAGGCGTCTGCGGTGAGCGGCCAGCCATGGGAGAAGGTTACGACCGGACCGGCACCCCAGTCCTTGAAGTAGATCTTCGCGCCGTCTTTCATTGTCGCGGTCGTCATGAGCTTTGATCCTTTGTGAGCAGGTTGGTGGGCTGGCGGCCTGGCGACCTTCGTCGCGTCCGCGAGCGCCGCTTTCGGGAGGCCGAGCGCGGCGACGAGACCGCCGCCAGTGAGAAGAAGATGCCGGCGTGAAGTCATGAGGTAGCTGCCACTACCAGACGCGAGTCGACTTCTTCCAGCCGATCGGCCGGGTCTAGGGATTTCAGCGCTGGATGCGCGTTGCGCTCATGCACATGGGACTTCGGCGTACGGTCGATCAGGAGGCTGAGCAGTTCCGGGCGGCTGTAGTGACCGCGCGAGTCCATCAGGCGCTTGCGCTTGTCGATAGCCCAGAAATCGAGATCGGCGATGACCTCGCCTTCGCCCGATCGCAGCGGCGCGCCCATCAATGCGCCCTCTGGAGAGACGATCGCGGTGAAGCAGCCGCTAGAGATCGGCTCGATGCTGCAGCCGGTATCCTTCATGATCTGAGCTTGCTGCTCAGCGTTCAGCCAGGCGGTCGCACAGACCACGAAACACCCGGCCTCCAGTGCGTGCTGGCGAATATTGACTGAAATCTGCTCGGAGAAACCGTCACCGGCGAACGAGCCAGGATACATAGCGGAGTGAATCTGCTCGCCGTCGGCCATCAAGGCGTAGCGGGCCAGCGGGTTGTAATGCTCCCAGCAGGCCAGTTGACCGATGCGCCCTATGGCGCTGTCGACACAGCGCAGCCCGGAGCCATCGCCCTGACCCCAGACCATGCGTTCATGATAGGTCGGAGAAATCTTGCGACGGTGCTGGATGAGTGTGCCGTCGGCATCGAACAGGAGTTGCGCGTTATAGATCGTGCCGCCATCGCGCTCGTTGACGCCGACGGAGACGACCATGCCGGCTTGCTTTGCGGCCTCACCGATAGCCCTGGTGGCGTCAGACGGCACGGTCACGGCCTGATCGAGCAACTTGTAGTGCTCCGCGCCCATAAGGTAGGGCGCTTCGACGAAGGAAAAATAGGGGTAGTAAGAAATGACCGTTTCCGGGAAGGTCGCGAACTGGACGCCTTGGCGCCCAAGCTTGATGATTTTCTTGACCACTTTGCCAACAGTGCCTTCCCGGCTGTAGAGAACGGGACTGATCTGCACGGCCGCGGCTTTGACAACAGGCATCGTGGCGGGTCCTTTTTGGCGGGTTGTTGATGTAATCTTTGGTCCCCGACATGGCTTCACCATACCCCGGTCGACCTCAATCGGTTGGCGATGGAACCTGGAGCGCCACCAAGCTCACAACGAAACCCGCGGATCGCTTTGCGAACCCGGAGGTTCGGCGATGAGCATGGCGAGCGGCGCAAGCGGCCCGAGAGCGATCAACTCGAATTCCATCATTCCGGCGACGCCGAGTGGAAGCTTCTCCAGGAGTTCGTGCGCCTCTGCCGTGCTGGTGGCGTTCACGATGAAGACGACGCCGCGGCCCTCTGTCTGGGAGAACCACTGCTCGATTTTTCCAGCGAGATGATTGCGAACCGTGGCGCGAACCTCATGGGGCGATCGCCTCGGGTGTGCCCTTCGCCGTGACCGAGCCGATCGCCAGGATCTTGGTTGTCGGAGCGACAACGGCGGCGAGCGCGGGCAATATCTCGGCATGGACGCGCGGATTCTTGACGTCAGGCATTTTACTGCTTGCTCTCGGCATATCGGTAGGGGGACCACGAACGACTTCGCAGTATCCGTAAAAAGCATCCGAAGCGGAGCGATCGGGTAGTCACGAAGCTACGAATGCGGTCTGACGGAGTCTGGGGCGCTACCAAGTTCCCAACGCGGTTTGCGGATCGCATCACGAACGCGGAGGCTCACCGATGAGCATGGCGAGCGGCGCAAGCGGGCCGAGAGCGATCAGCTCGAATTCCATCATGCCGGCCACACCAAGAGGAAGCTTCTCTAGGAGTTCGTGCGCTTCCGCAGTGCTGGTCGCGTTCACGATGAAGACGACGCCGTAGCCCTCCGTCTGGAAGAACCACTGCTCGATCTTTCCAGCGAGATGATTGCGGACCGTCGCACGAACCTCATGGGGCAGGACCGGTGCGATTGCCGCGGGCGTGCCCTTGGCCGTGACCGACCCGATCGCCAGGATCTTGGTCGTCGGAACGACGACGGCGGCAAGCGCGGGCAGTATCTCGGCATGAACGCGCGGATTCTTGTTGTCGGGCATTTTGCTAATTCCTTTTGATAGATTGGTCCGGAGCGCCGCGAACTACTTCGCAGGCTCGGTCAAAAGCACGCGAAGCGGCGCGATCGGGCCGAGCGGGATGATCTGAAATTCCATCATCCCCGCCTGGCCGAAAGGAAACCTGCCCAGCAGTTCCAGAGCCTCCTTCGGATCGGTGACGTTCATCATGAACACGACACCGCTCTGGTCCTGCTTGAGGTACCATTGGTCGATTCTCCCAGCGAGATAGAGCCGTACGGTGTCGCGCACTTCAGAAGGAAGGAGCGGCTTCCACTGGTCCGGCGTCCCTTTGGCTGTGAAGGTCCGATCGCCAGCAGCTTGGTGGTCGGTACGTCAAGGCCCGAAGATGGTGCCGACTGAGCGGACGAAGTGGCCGGGCTGATCGCTACGAACATCGCGACGAGGGCGCCGAAGCAGGCGAGCCTGGTCATGCGGGTCGCGTTCACAGCGAGCTTGTCGAGGACGCGGCTCATGACAGCATCGCCTTCGCCACTTGCGCGGGCTCGTCGGCCTGCAGCCAATGACCTGCCGGTATGACGGTGAGGGACGCATTCTTGAGCTGAGACTGGCGCCGCTCGGCCATGGCGGCGGGGAAGTAAGGATCGTACCGTCCCCAGATCAGCTTGACTGGAATATCCAGCGTCTTGAGCGCCGTCAGATGCTTTGCGTTTCGGGCATGTTCATCGAAGAATTCCGCCGCCAACTGGACGAAGGCAGGACCGGCGCCAGGTTGGACGATAAAGTTGTCGCTGATCAGCGGACCGATGAACGCGCTGAAATGGGACTTTTGCGCCTCGGGCAAAGAATCCAGGAATTTCTTCTGCTGCCATCTCAGCAGCCAGCCAAACTGTTCGGGGCTCTGGGCGATCGCCATGGCCAGGGGCTGCATGCTCCGGGTCGCGAACAGCGTGATCATCTCGGGCCAAAGAACCGTGGAGTCCTCGCTATAGGCCGAGTTGAGCATGATCGCGGAATCGACACCGTCCGAATGGGTGAGCGCGTAGTTGAGCGCCGCCATCCCCGAGGAATCGTGAGCGACCGGGACGATCGTCCCCAGACCCAGACCCAGACCCTCGACCACCGCTTCAAGGTCGCCAAGTTGCTGCTTAAAGCTATAGACGGTGCCGGCGGGCTTGTCGGAGGCGCCAAGGCCCAAAAAATCGAACGTCACCACGCGCCGCCCGCTGGCGACCAAGTGCGGAATCAGGTCGTCCCAGATGTGCAGATTGTCGGGGAAGCCGTGCATGAGTACGAAGGCCGGGCCAGAACCCGCATAATCTCGAGCGTAGACTTTTCCTTCGCCCCTAGAAATGCGATGCTCGACGAAGGCGGCGTGATCGGAAGACATGCATCATCCTTTCTTCCTCACGGAAGCGCTGACATGGGTGTCGCTTAGCGGCGAGGAGCCAGTGCGAGATTTGTTGCTCGGACTCTAGCGATTACGGCGGGGCTGACGTAGGTCGTTCTTGCCACCATTCGTGCCACAGGAGCGAAAATGCATCGGGTCGGTTTCATCGTGCCGCAACGGTTTCAGCTGATGAGCCTTGCGGCTCTGACGGCATTCGAAATCGTCAATCTGCCTCCCGCCGACCAGCGCTACGACATCCATTTGTTGTCAGAGCATGGCGGTCCGGTTCGGTCTTCGTCAGGAATGACGCTGCAAACCGAGGCGTTCGGAGATCCCGCCTTCGACACAGTTATCGTGGGTTCGATCACCGAGATGGACATGCCTTCGTCCGATGCGACCATGATCGCGTTCGTGCAGGAGGCAGCCAAAGCATCCAGGCGGATCGCCTCGATCTGCAGCGGCGCGTTTGTGCTGGCTGAAGCGGGCCTTCTGAATGGTCGACGCGCGACGATGCATTGGGCTCATGCAGATAGTTTCAGGGCTCGGTTCCCGGATGTCAGGGCGGAGGAGGACCGCATCTACATCAATGACGGACCGGTCTGGACTTCGGCGGGAATGACCGCGGGGATCGACCTCGTTCTGGCGTTGATCGATAATGATCTCGGTCCCGAAGCCGCGAAAATGGTCGCTAGGCTTCTGGTCATGAACCAGCGTCGGATGGGTGGACAAAAACAGCATTCCGCACTCCTTGATATGACGCCGAAGTCCGATCGCATCGAATTGGTCCTGGCGCACATCCGCCAAAATTTGCAGAACCCATTGACGATCGAAGAGCTTGCGGCGGTCGCCAACCTGAGCCCCCGCCAGTTCAGCCGCGCCTTTCTGGCTGAGACCGGCCAGTCACCAGCAAAAGCCGTGGAGCGGCTCCGGCTGGAGGCCGCCAGGTTCATGATCGAAGAGGGACGGCACACGGTTAACGTCGTGGCGCGGGAAACGGGCTTTGTGGACCGAGAACGCATGCGTCGCGCGTTCCTCCGGACCTTCGGCGTGCCACCGGAGATATTGCGCAGGAACGCTCGACGGGAGGCGGTGGCGGCTGCCTGACTTGGGCTATAAAAAATGTAGGCTTGAGTCTGGCTCTCAATGCGGGGCCGAACGGCGCTCTCGGCCATCCGGCCCGTGCGTGAGCATCCGGGTTCGACAGCAGAGCATGCCTCCTGGATGATACCCGTCTGGACTATCATCCACATTTCGGACAGTAGGAGCAGCCATGCATCGGGTAGGTCTCATTGTCCCGCACGACTTCCAGCTCTTGAGTCTTGCGCCCATGACGGCATTCGAAATGACGGGATTCGGGCTTGCGAAGCCGCCTCCGGCCGATACCCACTATGACCTCCATCTGTTGTCAGAGCACGGCGGTCCCGTTCGATCTTCCTGTGGTTTGACCGTTGACACCGAAGCATTCGGCGATCCGGCTTTTGATACAATTATTGTCGGCGCGATCACCGCGTTCGAAATGGCCCCATCGAGCGCAAACTTGATTGCCTTCGTGCAAGAAGCTGCGAGGGCGTCGAGGCGCACCGCTTCATTTTGCAACGGGGCGTTTGTTCTCGCTGAAGCCGGACTTCTTGATGGTCGCCGTGCGACAACGCATTGGATTCAAGCGGCAAGTTTCAAGGCTCGGTTTCCGGATGTCAGGATGGAGGAGGACCGGATCTACATCAATGACGGTCCGATCTGGACGTCGGCTGGAATGACCGCAGGAATCGACCTTGTCCTAGCGATGATCGATAAGGACCTGGGTCCCGAAGTTGCGAAGGTCGCTGCCAAGCTTATGGTCATTAATCAACGTCGGATGGGCGGACAAACACAGCATTCCGCTCTCCTCGACATGACGCCGAAATCCGATCGCATAGAATTGGTCGTGGCGTACATCCGTCAAAATCTGCGGAATCCGCTCACAATCGAGGAGCTTGCGGCCGTCGCCAACCTCAGCCCTCGTCAGTTCAGCCGCTCTTTTCTGGCCGAGACGGGTCAGCCCCCGGCGAAGGCTGTCGAGCGACTTCGGCTGGAAGCTGCCAGGTTCATGATGGAGGAAGGGCGGCACACGGTTAACGTCGTAGCGCAGGAAGCGGGTTTTGCTGACCGCGAACGCATGCGGCGGGCGTTTCTCCGGGCCTTCGGTGTGCCCCCGGAGGTGTTGCGCAGGATTGCTCGACGGGAGGCGGTGGCGACTGCCTGACTTTGGGTCTGGCCGAGGTTTTCTGTCAGGATTGGCATCTACGGAGCGCATTCTCTTTGGGGATAAGTCGCCTGCAACCCCACTAAGCGCCGATTATACCTAGGCGGCCAAGCGGCGATCCTCTTCGCCGTCTTCGTGGTCGCCGTTGGATGCCTTCTTTAAGAAGCGGGCCAGCGCGGCTTTTCGTGAATCGCGGTCCAACGCGTAGGCGGTTTGCTTGAATTCGATGCCGTCAAGGAGCCCCTGAATATAGCCCGAGATGGTGTCCGCAGCCATGATGAGCGCGGTGTCAAGCGTATGGATGTACTTGCTCGTCACCGAACCTTTGGCATGACCGACCAGAGCCGCGATGGTCACCTCGGTAAAGCCGAGATCGTTGGCCATGCTCGCGAAGCTGTGACGGAGGACGTGCGGCGTCACATCGGATAGCGGGGAGTCCTTGAAGATATGCTTCCAATGGCTCGGGAAACTGCCGAACGCGTTGTCCTCGCCCTGCCCCGGGAAAACAAATGTGCCGACATGGTCGGTGCGACGCTGCTCGAGATATTCGACGACAGGCAATCCTACGGGGCGGATCGATTCACCTTCCTTACTGTCCTCCAGTCGCAAACAACTCGCCTCGGTATCAGCCTCCGTCCATTTCAAGCCGATCATTTCGCTTCGCCGGGAGCCGGTCAGCGCAATCTGACGGACAATGTCCCCGATCGTGGTGTATTTCTGCTGCTTGGCGGCGTCGCGGAGCATCCGACCGAGTATTCGATACTCCGCCTCCGACAGTCGACGCTTTCGCACATTGTCCTTTGGCTTGCGGATACCATGGGCCGGGTTGCTCTCGATGATCCCTGCTTCGACGGCGTAGGTAAGGATGCCGCCGAGAAGGCCCACGGTACGCGTGGCCGTTCCAGCGCCGCCCCGGACGATGGCCTTGCCGCGCAGCTTCTTAGTCTTGACCGACACCCGGGTCTTTCCGGCCATGATGTCCTTGAGGACCTTGTTGATGTCGGTCTTGGTGAGATCCTTGACCCGCCTGGTTCCTAGGAGCGGAATGATGTGCCGCTCAATGCGGCCCGTGTCTGTGGTGATCGTTGAGGCCTTCTTCGGTCGCCCGCCTTTCCCAAGGATGAGGCCGGCCTGCAGATCCGCGAGATAGCGGGTGCACAGCTCCCTCACAGTGATCGCCTTGTGATCGAGTTGGCGATCTTCGACGGGATCATCACCCCCAGCGACCCGGCCGAGTTGCACCCTTGCCTCTCGGCGTGCCGTCTCTGGTGCCCAGGCTCCGTGAAGCCCAATTGTGTATCGACGAGACCGACCTCTCGATCGATACTGGATGACGTAGCTGCGCTTTCCGGAGCTAAAAACCCGGAGTCCAAAGCCCGGTAGCTCGTCGTCCCAGATGAGGTAGTCCTTCTCTCGGGCATCCGCCGCCTCGACAACCCTCTTCGTGATCTTGACCATGACGTTCCTTCGTTCCAGGCGCGATCTCCCAAGTAAGCAACGCGTAAGCAGGCGGGAGAAAATCGGTGCGGGGTTTCGGATAGGAACGTCGCTGTTGTTGTTGAGAATACCCAGTTGCTTCAGGTGGATAGCGTAGCATAGCGTGCCCTATCGCATTTTTCGGATGGGTACGTTATCTTGCTCCGAAGGCAGAGGTCACACCTTCGAACCGTGTCGGGCGCACGATGACCTGACGCCCTTTCCACCGGGAATGGGCAAAGCGGAGAAGCGAGTATTTACGCGATGGCTATTTCCGGCCCGATGCACCGCGGCCGGGCCGAACTCTTCGATCACGCCATCGGATGACGCGCGTTGTTGGTCAGCAAGAAATCAGATGGTCCGGTTGTATGTGCTGCCGGACATTACAGACGGCCAAAGCCCGCCTGAAACGTCATCCAGCGAGCTGTCGCCGAGCGCATCCTTATGCGAGTTTGACGAGATCTTTTGCTCGCTCACTTGCTGCCCAGTCGGAGCGCTGTTCGCTTGTTGATGCAACTTGTCGTCCGTCATCAAATGCTCCTTTGCTTGGTGCGCTTGAGGGGGAAAGGTACCGTTGGATTCGTTTGCGAGCGATACGGCAGATGTCGTACTTCGTCGTCGGTAAGCGGGAAATTCCGAAAGGCCCTGCCTCGACCTCAGGATTTGGCACCCTTCATCGCGACCTGCTCGACAAACTTGAGCAGACGGTCAAATCGCTCGCCTGCCACCGACACCTGATCGAGGACGCCAGGATCAAGCTCATCCTTCAGGCGTATCGCTTCGTCACCCAGTCCATGGTCCTGCTCGCCGTAGGCCATCCTGCGCTCGGTGGCCCGCAGGCGATCCGACAGCAGGATTGCGAGAGCGCGATAAAATCGGCTGGCGAACGCGTGGTCTCCCGCGAGCTTCCGGAGCAGGATTTTCTTGTCGAGAAAAAGGGCGACGGAATCGATCTTCGCAGCAACCGTGGCCGAGGGCGGCACCGAATCGACCAGCGACATCTCGCCAATGAAGTCACCGGCCTCGAGCTGGGCGATCTCACCGGCGCCGGACACGCTCACGCCCATCCTTCCCTGCAACAGCAGGACCATCGCGTCGATCGGCACGCCCTCCCGGATCAAGACTTCCTGTCGTCCAATTCCGCGGCGGAAGCCGGTACGCGCCATCCAGTCGATGTCGGAATCATTCAGCACGCCAAATATGAAGAGGACCTTGCGCATATCGGCTCCCTAAGCCAGTTGACGTTCTGCGAAATCCGTAAACAGGCCCGGCTGCGCCATCAGCTCGCCAAAGGTGCCGGTCTGTACGATCCTCCCACCACCCAGGACGACAATCCGGTCCGCCGACTGAACGGTGCTGAGCCGGTGTGCGATGACGATGCGAGTCAGATTGAGCCGCGATATCGAATCGCTGACAACGGCCTGGGTCCGATTGTCGAGCGCGCTGGTCGCCTCATCCATCAGCAGGAGCTTCGGCCCGTGGGCAAGCGCCCGCGCGATCAGCAGTCGCTGGCGTTGACCGCCCGAAAGCGTGCTGATGCCTTCGGCAATGATCGTTTGCATGCCCATGGGCATGGTTTCGATGTCGGCATCGAGTCCCGCCAGCCGTGCAATCTCCCAGGCGCGGTCAATCGACAGTTGGGCTCCGCCGCAGATGTTGTCATAGATGCTGCCGGATGCGAGCCTGGAATTCTGCAGCACGACACCGGCCTTCCGACGCAGCAGTCCAATGTCGATAGTCTCGAGTGACTTACCGTCGACAAAAATTACGCCCGCTTGAGGCTTCTCGAAGCCGAGCAGCAGACGGAAAAGTGTCGATTTCCCGCTTCCCGACGGGCCGACAATGGCGAGGTACTCGCCTGCGCCGATGCTGAGGCTGATGTCGTCGAGAATCGGCGGCCCGTCGCCACCATAGCGGAACGACACATTGGCGAACTCGATCGCGCCGCTGATGTCGCCGACCGATTTCCGGTCGTCGCTGATTTCAGTCGCCGTCGAGATGATCGGCCGGAGCCGCTCGATCCTCGGGATGGCGACCAGCAGTTCGCCGACGGCCTGCGCCCACTCGCCGACCGCAGCGAGCGACAGGCCGAATGCCGCATAGAACGCGAGGAAGGTGCCGAGGTCGTGCTTGAGGCCAGACACATTCTCAGCCACCGCAAAGATCAGCAGCGTCGCCAATGGCGGAAATGCCGCTTCGAGGCTCTTCTGCAGATTTCGCGCGCGCTGCGACGTGACGAAATTGCGCTTCTGTTCGGCGAAGCGCTCGACCCAGATGGCCAGCGCGTGCATGGTCGCATTGGCGATCCGCAGTTTTCCGACGCCGGTGATAAACTGCAGAACCAATCCCTCCAGCAGTCCCTGCAGATGAAGGCTCTCGCGTTCATGCGACAGCCGGGCCAGACTGATCGCCACCACGATTGCGACGCGCAGCACGGCGAGTGCAGCAGCCAACATGCCAAGCCTGACATCGAGGTACAGCATCACGGCAAAACTGAAGAAGCAGGGTACCAGGGCCAAGCATCCGCGAATGACGCGGCCGGTGACGATCGTGCGCACGGCTTCGATCCCAAGCGCGCGGTCGCCGAGATCGCCGACGGAAAAGTCGCGGAAGAACGCGACCGGCATCCGCAGCAGACGGTCGACGACCGCCGCCTGAAACGCCCAATCCAGCCGGCTCTCGAGCCGGAGCATGGCGATCCCCTGCATCATCTGAAATCCGCCGGCGACCAAAGTCACGACAATGAGCGCGATGGTGCAGATCAGGAGCTGGTCGGCTTCCGCGCGCGGCAGCACGGAATCGATCAGAAGCTTGGTGACCAGGGGCGGCGCCAGCGCGAGAAGGCCGAGGCACAAGGTCGCCAGCATGATGCGCAGGAGATCGGCCCGAACCATCGCGGCGCCGAATGTGAAGAGATCGGGAACCATCAGGGCCCGCGACGGCAGCGGCCGATAGAACGTCACAGCTTCGGGAGCCAGCTCGGATGCGGTCGCCCGCGTCAGGTCGCGGCGCGTGCCGGCACCGGGATCGACGATGATGTGGCGACCGCTTGGCCCCGGCAGGACCGCGACAGCCCGTCGGTCTTCGCCGAGAAACGCAACGAACGGACCGGCGCTGTTTGTCCACCACTGCGCTCGCAGCAACAGGCGGCGGCTCCGCACCCGCGACGCCCTTGCGATGATCGTTGCGTTCGCGAGATCGTCGCTTCCGGACAGCATGCTGGCCGGAGCTTCGAGCGATATGCCCATGGCATCTCCGATCTCCCGGCAGGCGGCAAGCAGATGGCTGGCGCCAACCGTGCCGGACTGCGATCCGGCTTCGGCGGCGATGATCCCGGCAAGACGACCAACAACGCTTCTGGTCCGCATCCGGTTGAGATTCGAACGCTGGCGCAGGCGCTCGGCCTCCGCGACGGCGTCCTCGTCGATCCTGCGACGCAGGCTCTCCATCACGCGTGCATGGAATCGATCGAGGCCGGCCCATATCTCGGCAAGCGGAAACGCCCCGCTCTCCCGAACCGTCAGGGTGGCCTCCTCACGGGCGACGATCCACGTTCCCGGCGGCATGGGCACGGGGACGTCTGAGGCATCGCTCTCCGGCATCGCCATCACGCCGATGGTCCCGCGCTCGATCCCAATCCAGCCGACCCGCCGGCCGGACAACCGGAGAAACTCCGTCGACGCCAGGGTGTATTGCGATCCGATCGCGGCCTGCTGCACGAGTGCTCCTGCAGGGGAGGCTGCGATGAGTCCTGCGACCTGCGCAGTCCATGCGTCGATCCTGTCCCGATCCGCAAAACGGCCGCGACGACCGATCACGATCTCCGTCTCGAGACCGCCAACCGCAATAGCGGCAAGCGAATTGCCGCTCGCATCGCAGATACCGGGCAGGCCGAAAACGACGCCGCCCTGCTCGACCCGAAACAGATGATGCCGCCGGCTCGGCTCGCCCGCGGCAGTCTCCCTCACCGCAAAAATGTCGACATAGCCACGCACGACGTGAAGGACGCGATCGACGTCATTGATCGGCAGCGGTCGATGGCTCTCGAGCGCCACCGGGGCGGACGAGGCGTCTTCGCTCAAGGGCGGGATTTCGAGATGTGGAGGCTGATACGCACTGTTCATTCGGCCGATACCAGCTGGACATATTCGCCGCCCTCGGCAAGCAGCTCCTGATGCGTCCCCCGCTGCACGACCCGCCCGTTGTTCATCACCAGGATCTCGTCACAGTCGCGAATCGTGCTGAGCCGGTGGGCGACGATGATGCAGGTACAGCCCCTGCGCCGGAGATTATCGTCGATTGCCTTTTCGACGATCGGATCCAGCGCTGAAGTCGCCTCGTCGAGCACGATCACGGAAGGATTGCCCACCAGCGCCCGCGCGATTTCAAGCCGTTGTCGCTGGCCGCCGCTGAAATTCCTGCCGTCCTCGGCAATCTGGCAATCGTAATTGCCGGCGCGGACAGCGACTTCCTCATGGATCACCGCATCTTTCAGCGCGCGCGACACGCTGGCTTCGGGCACGGTGTCGTCCCAGAGCGTGAGGTTATCGCGGGCGGTCGCTTCGAACAGCAGGATCTCCTGATCGACATAGGCGACCGAGTTGGTGAAGATCTCCTGGGGAATCTCCGCAAGTGGCCAGCCGTCGATGCAGATGTCGCCGGACCACGGCCGGTAGAGCCCGCTGATCAACCGTCCGATCGTGGATTTGCCGCTGCCAGATGACCCGATCAGGGCCACCCGGCGGCCGGGCTCGACGACCAGCGAGAAATCCTCAATCAGCGGCGGCTCGAGCGCGGAATAGCCGAACGAAATATCCTTGAGCTCGACCCGGCCCGAGAGCTTCGGCGGCATGCCTGCCGGCGCGTGCTCAATCGGCACCAAGGGACGGGCGGGATAGTTGAAGACGTCCTCGATCCGGAACAAATTGCCCTTGATGGTAAGGAACGCAGTGGTCTGCTGTACGAGCGCGTTGACCGGCTCGACCAGGCTCGCAAGCAGCGCCTGCAGCGCGACGAGGCCGCCGATGGTCAATGCGCCATCGACTATCCGTAAGCCGCCCACGCCCAGCACGACCGCGATGGTCAATCCAGTCAGGAAGATCGGGCAGGCGTCCAGGAAAGTCGAGTAGACGCCGAGATCGCGCTCGGCGTTCAGGACTTTTGCCTGAAATCCCGCCCAGCGCGCGAAGGCGTCATCCTCCAGACCGCCGGCCTTGATGGTTTCGATCGTGCGGATGATCTCGATGGTGCTTCCGTTCAGCTTGGCCCGTTCGATGACGAGCTTGCGGTTGAAGTCCTCGCGCTGGCGCGCAACCAGCCTGAGAACGACGACATTGAGCAGAGCCATGGCGACGCTGATCGCGGCCAGAAGGCCGTCGTAGAACGCCATCGTGATGGCGATGAAGATGACCGAGACCAGATTCAGCGCATTGGCGGCCACCCCGTTCGAAAGGAGCTGGGCGATCTGTTCGCTGGCAGCGACGCGGTTGGCGAGATCGCCCGAATGCCGTTGAGTGAAGAACTCCATCGGAAGGGTCAGGACGTGCCAGATCAACCGGCTGACCATCGTCACCGTGAGCTTGGTCTGGATGCGTAGGAGCAACGATTGTTGAAACGCGGTCATCAGCGCCCGCGCCAGCGCGGTGATCCCCATGCCGATCAATAAAGGCGTGAACCAGCCCTCGGCGCGCTTGATCAACACGTCATCGACAAAGATCTTCGCGAATGCCGGGACCAGTATGGCAGGCACCACGAGCGCCATGCTGAGTGCAACCAGCAGCACCACCGCCCCGAATGAATTCGACAGTTGCCGCAGCAGCAGCGGAAAGAAATCGGGCTCGCGGCCGCCTGCCTTGAACCCGGGACCCGGCTCCATCGCCAGGACCACGCCGGTGAAGGCTGCGTCAAATTCCTCGTGGCCGACCTTGCGACGCCCGACGGAAGGGTCGTTGACATAGGCGCAATCCGAATCCAGCTTTTCCAGTACCACGAAATGATTGAAGTTCCAGTGGATGATCGAGGGCATCGGCAGCTCATGGAGCGTCGCCGGCTCCTTCCTGAAACCTTTTGCGGTCAATCCGAACTGTCGCGCAGCCTTCAGCACATTGCTGGCCTTGCTGCCGTCCCGCGAAACGCCACAGGCTTCGCGCAGCTTTTCCAGCGGCACCCAAAGACCGTGATAGGCCAGAATCATCGCGAGCGAGGCTGCGCCGCATTCCAGTGCTTCCATCTGGAACACCGTGGGGGTGACCCAGCGCCGTCGCATGCGGCCGATCTTGTTGCCGAGGCGATCGAGCAAACCCGGCCGGTTGTCAGCTTGATGCGATAACCCGGTCATGCACTGGTATTCCTAGCCACCAATGCCACTAAGCCGCTTCATCAGCGGGATCACCAGATCGATCGGCGGTTGCTCGCGCGTCGTGACTTCGGCGCGGGTCAACGTGCCGCTCGAGAGCAGGATCGGCGGCCCCTTGCCGGAGGTCCAGCGATACCCGCTGGCGGTAGAAGGATCGCGCTCCAGGGTCACCTTCGCCGCATAGGGCGCGCCGTCCTGCGAAAAGCGCTTCACCAGCGCGTCGTTGTGCAGGTCCGCCAACATGCCCTGCGGCGTCACAGGGAAATCCGAGACCGTCACCACCCTGCCGACAATCGCGCCGTATTCTTCCCGCTTGACGGTGGTCGGCTCGACACGAACCTCCATACCCGGCCTGATGTTCTTGCCGCGGTCCGGCGGCATATAGACGGTCGCCTCCAGAACCTGGCCCGCGGTCTCGATTTCCACGATCGGCGTCCCCGTTGTCAGCACGGCGCCGCCGGATACCTTGACCTCGACGACGCGGCCATCAGCGGGGCTGACGATCCGCGACCCCCGCTCCAGGTCGGCTGCAATCTGCTCGACCGTCCGCCTTGCATCGTTCACCTTGAATTCCGACTGCAGCCGATCGCGCTCACGCTGGCTCTGCAGATCCAGCCGCTGCGCGTTGAGCTTGAGGATGTCGTTCTTCGCGTCGGTGATGCGCTCCCGCGCATTGTTGAGCTCGACCCGGCGGTCCTCGAGATATCTGCGCGTGACGGTTCCGTTTGCCGCGGCAGGCTCGAGCTTGGCCACCTCGTCTGTGAGATAGGCGGTGCGCCGCTCGGCGGCCGCAATCACGTTGGCAAGGCCGGCTTCCTGAGCCGCATAATTCGCAAGCTTGGCATCGATCTCGCGCGAGATCGCCCCGGTGAGCTCGGCATGCTCGCGCTCGCGCTCGCGCAGGACGTCCCTCGCCTGCTGAAGCCGCTGCTCGGTCTCGGTCTGCGCGACCCGGGCAATCACCTGATCACGGCGGACCTCGTCGCCGATACCGACGTCGAGCGAGGCTAGCCTTCCACTGACCGCGGACACGGCGTCGACCAGGCGACCACCGCTGCTCAACAAAATGCCATCGCCGGACACGCGGGTCGGAATGCGGCCCAGCACGCTCCAGGCGAGCAGCACGGCAAGACCCAGCGCCAGCGCCGCTGCGGCCATCCAGTCGAACGGGCGCGTGACGCCGACGACATGATCGAGCTGTTCGGGATTCGAAAGCCGCTCGATGGCCGCGTCCCGAAAGATTCGCTCCGTCCCCCGCTTCACACAGGCTCCCGCAAATGCCGAACCCACTTCGGCTGGGCTCAAGTTGAGCCGGAATGCTTTCATCTTTTCAAGCAGGATATCGCCTGCCCGCGCTGGCAAATTCTTTGACCGCGCGCTTTTTGAAACCCAAACCTTCAGCTCGCAGCCTGGCATTCGTGCAGCCACGCCGAACTCGCTCATATCGGGCCACGCGAACAGCTTTTCGACATCGTCCGCTCGCTTTGGCCGCAGCCCGCCGCGTCATACGAAGCACAATGCCTGATTGGCAGGCATGGCTGTCTCGAGGCGGTCAAATGCCGCCGCCGCAATGGCGCACCAAAGGCAAAATGACCGACGCCCCGCGCGCGGGACCATCGGTCATCGCAAAGGCTCGGCAATATCCAAGCCGGTCACGCTATGAACCCTGAGGTCAGATAGTCGGAGGGACGACCGTGGTTTTAGTGGTGCTGCTCGGCCAAGCGCCCCCTGCTACATCGTCCAGGGAGCCCTCGCCGAGTGCATCCTTGTCAGACGTCGACGAGATCGTGTTCGCGGCGCCGTCCTTGGGCCTCTCACCAGGCTGGGCCTGCCCTGTCGGATTCGTGTCCTGCCCGTTGGTCATATTCAATCTCCATGTTTCATCCATGCTGATCGGGGCCCGACATTGCAACCCGCGCTCAATGCATGTTCGCTCTTCCAGGAATGGGTAGAGCGGACATGCCTATATCGAGATGGACCATTTCCGGACCGATGGGCGGCGGCAGAGGTGACCTCTTCGAGCCGTCGTCGGCTCAGGTGCCTTCTAGCCCCCCTTGCCAGTGGTAGTGAATGGCCGCCCAGAGCTGCCGCCTGAAACATCGTCCAGGGACTTATCGCCGAGCTCATCCTTTTCAGACGTCAACAACGTCTGGGAACTTCTGTCCTGAGCGGCGTCCGCGAGGCCCTCAGCTTCCCCTTGTTTATTCGCATCTTGCGCAACGGTCATATTCCATCTCCGGTTTCATCAATGCCAAGCGTCTCATGCGAATGCTCGAGACGACATTCGTCCCCATGACCGAGCTTCATATCTTTATCTCCGTCGCTGGGCGATACGGCAAATGCCGTATTTCGTCGTCGGTCAGGAGGCTAATGTCGAGACGCCCTGCGCCGCCGCAGGTGGCGGCGAAGTGTGAGATGTCCTGCCAGAAGCCACTCACACCTTTCCACAAAGCCCCCCTGCTAGATCACAAGGCAAAGTCCCGAAAACAGCAGCGAGCCCAGGATAATACGTTTGAAGGCTGATTCGTTGATCCGTCCGAACAGGACGATACCCACAGCCGTTCCAGCAGCTAAGGCGGGCAGAGAAATGCCAAAGTCGATCAAGACCTTTAACGAGAGGCTGTGGTGCGAAAGCATGAGAGCGAGGGCGAACAGTTGCATTACCCATATAAAGGGCTGAACCAGGCCGCGCTGCTGATTTTTGGGGAGACCATGGATGTCGCACCAGATCGCAGGAAGTGTGCCGGGCATCGCGGTCAACCCGCCGACCAGTCCCCCACCAAACCCTACCAGCACGTTCCGGCTCCGGCTCTCCATCCGACGCGAGAAGGCAGGCGTCGGCCGCAAGAAGGCATATGTCGCGTAAAGGGATAAGAGAGTTCCAAAACCCAGTCTGAAGATCCCGGTATCCACCTTCTGCAGGAGATAGACCGCGATCGGAATTCCTAATAGTCCACCAGCGATGAAAACGAGGCTGGTTTTCCATTGCATGCTCTTGCGTAGCGCAATCAGCGTGGCCGCTTGCACGGTGATGCTGCAAGCCATCATCAATGGCACAGCTTCCATGGGCGGAAAAACGTGTAGCAGGATGGCGCCGGCGACCGCCGAGAACGCAAACCCGGAAAGGCCGGACACGAACGCGCCCGCGAAAACCGCCCCACTCAGTACCAAATAGGCCGCTATGTCTGACATAGTACCGCTTCCTCAAAAATGGTGATCGTCGTCAAATGGCAGGACAACATGAGGTCGCCTGAACTCACTCGAGCGACAACGACCAATCCAACTAATCGCCGTGGATCGCCGTTGCTGCCATTTCGATGGGCCGAATACTCGACGCGTGATGCAGCACGTATCCCCCGACGACGTGTAAAATGCCGAAGCCAGCCAGGACGGCGATTGTCCACGCCTTGAGAGGTGGCGATGGTCGCCGGGTGTGGGAGCTATCGGTAATTGCCATGTCCAAATTTCCTTTTTGTAGGCGGCCCGTTGCGCGGTCCCCGGATGCCCACAAACGATACGCAGATGGTCACCATTGGTATCGCGCGACAACTTTTCCGGCGTAGGAGCGCGTGACGTTGGAGAACTCTCCCTCGAATGTCGTCGCTGTCGACCAGCCACTCAGCCATTTCATCTCGACGGCGCCGGTGGCAAGCGCAGAGTCGGACGCTTGCGCCGCGCCGCTGACGACGAAGCTCGCGCCGGGCAACGTCTGGAAGGTGGCCGCGATCGAACGGTCCGCGTTGAAATCGTGCGCCCACGCCGTGCGCCCGCGCAGCGTCAAGATGCCGGCCTGCATCGCAAAGGATTTGTCAGCGCGCAGGCCGAGTTCGCTGCGGCTATCGGTGACGCTCTTCGAATTGTAGGTCAGCGCAAAGATGTTGCTACCGACGATGGCCGCTTCAGCGTAAGCTGGCAGGTCGACGGTCGTAAACTGTCCAGCGGCATAAGGCGTGAGCCCAAAACCTAGCGCCACGAAGCGGTAACCGCCTTCGAGCCGGCCTGACCAGGCATTGGCCCTGAACTCGGCGCGCAGCCGGTCAACGCCGGCAACTGTCACCGTGCGATCCGTGGTGATGTCCTGCCAGCCATAGGCAAGCGCACCGGTCAGATAAGCCGCACCCATATTGTGCCGAATGAACGCACCGGCCTGGAACAGGTCGGAGCGACCGCCGCCGAGATTATTTGCAACCGAGAAATTGGTGCCGCCGCCGGCGAGCGCAAAACCGACGAGCGTATCCGGCGAGAAACGGTAGTCGGCGCCGACCGCCGTGCCATAGATGCTGCTTGTGGTGTTGTTCGAGCCGAGAGCCACATTGCCGTCGGTGGTCTGCGACCCGCCAAAGCCCGCCGCCCACACGCTCCAGCGCTGTTCGAACGTAGGCGCGCGCGGCGGCGCCTTGGTGTAGATCGCAGCCAAGGCGTCACTTGGCTTGCGGGTTTGCGCATACGCCAAGGCTCCCTGATCGGCGTAACCGACAGCCGTCCCGCCGACCGGGACGCCGTCGCCGCGTCCAGCGACGAACGGATCGGTCATCACGCCCATAAACTGGTTCATCGCATTGAAGGTGGTCTGCTGCGGCGCGGTGCCGGCTTCGCCGGAAAGCTGCGTCAGCCCTGCCGGCGTCAGCGCCCCGAACACGATCGGAATGCCGCCAGTGCTGTTGAAAGAATTGACGAGGGCATTGCCGACATTCTGCTGGTTGGCGTTCAGCCCCGTACCCGGCGGCGGAATGAAGGCGAGCACGAGGTTGAGATACACGTTATGGGCATCATGGGCATCGTAGCTGAGGCTTGAAGTAAAGCCCGACGGCAGATCGGTGTTGACCAGCGATGAAAATGTGCCGTTCACGCCGCCTGCCGCATTGAGGATCGTGTATTGCTTGGCGACGTAAGTGCCCGGCGCAAAGCTCGCGTTCACCGTCGCGCCGCCAAGCGTCGCCGCACCCGTGACGTTGGTGCGGTCGGCGCTGACGGGCGAAACCTCCACCATGTAGCTCGCAGCCGCGGTGAAGACGAGGTTGCCTTGCACGGTGAGCAAGCCGATCGAATTGCCCGGCGCCAACGCGCCGCCGTTAATGGTGGTGTTGCCGACAGTGCCGTTGCCGCCGAGCGTTCCGCCGGCATTGACGGTCACGTCGCTGACGATCGACCCGTTGACCGACAACAAGCCGCTATTCACGGTGGTGGGACCGGTATAGGCATTGGGGCCGGTGACGGTGGTGGTGCCGCCATTCGTCGTCAGGCTCATGCCGCCGCGGAGGCCGTCGAGCGTGCCTCCGGTCGAGGTCACCGCGCCGTTCAACAAGCCACTCTTGAGCGTTCCACCCGCCAGCTCCACCGCGTTGATCGTCTGCGCGGTGCCGCCGAGATTGACGGTGCCGCCGGTGTTGATCGTCATCGTGCTGGCGGTGCTGAACGCATTGTCGACAACGCTGAACAGGGTGGCACCGTCGTTGACCGTGGTGGCCCCGGTATAGGCGTTGCCGACCAGGAAGATGGTGGTGCCGCCATTCGCGGTCAGGTTCATGCTGCCCCCAACGCTGGCGATGGTGCCACCGGTCGAGGTTACCGCGCCGGTCAGCGCGCCGTTGCCCAGCCGGCCGCCCGCCAGCACCACCGTATTGATCGTCTGCAAAAAGCCGTTGAGGTTGACGACGCCGCCGATGCCGATCGTCGTCGTACTGACGGCGCTGAAGGCGTTGATACCGGAGCCCGTCAGGGTCGCGCCGTTGTTGACCGTGGTGGCGCCGGTATAGGTGTTGGTGCCGCCAAGGGTGGTGGTGCCGCTGTTCGTCGTCAGGCTCATGCCGCCGCCGACATCGACCAGATCGCCGTCGATCGAGATCACCGCGCCGGTCAAGGAGCCGTTGCTTAGTCGGCCGCCTGCCAGCGCCACATTGTTGATGGTCTGCGCAAAACCGCCGAGATCAACCGTGCCGCCGGTGTTGATCGTCGTCACGCTGGCGGCGCTGAACGCATCGGGGCTGGCGCCAAGCAAGGTTGCGCCGTTGTTCACCGTGGTCGCGCCGGTATACGTGTTGAGGGTGATGATATTGGTGACACCCCCGTTCGCCGTCAGGCTCATGCTGCCGCCGACGTGGCTCAGCGTGCCGCCGGTCGAGGTCACCGCGCCGGTCAACGCGCCGTTGCTCAACACGCCGCCCGCCAGCGCCACATTGTTGATGGTCTGCGCAGTCCCGCCGAGATCGACGATGCCGCCATTGATCGTCATCGCGCTGGTGGCGCTGAACGCGCCGGCATTGCCGGCCAGCAGCGTCCCGGCACTGACGAGGGTCGTGCCGCTAAAGGCGCTCGTGCCGGTCAGCGTCCAGGTGCTGGTGCCGGCTTTCGCGAAAATGCCGAAGCCGCGATACTGTGCTGCCGCGCCCATCGTAGACACGTCAAACGTCGCATTCGTGCTGCCGCCGAGCCGCAACGTGTCGGCACTGCTGAACGCCACCGCATTGCCGGTGATGGTCGATCCCGCCCGCAGCTCCAGCGTATTGGTGCCGCCGGTGAAGGTGATGGCGTTGGCCCGCGTCACGCTGTCGCCGGCAAGTCCGCCCGCGATGGTTCCGGTGTTGGTGATCGTCAGGTCGGAGCCGATGATGCCTGCGCCACCGGCACCGTTGGTCGAGCCCGCACCGCCATTGCCGCCGGTAATCGTGCCACCGAAATTGTTGATGGTTGTGGAACCGGCCCAAATGCCGGCTCCACCGGCGCCTCCAGCGCCTGTCCCCGTGCCGCCAACACCGCCCGCGCCACCTGCGCCGCCGCCGACAAGGGAAGCCGCGGCCAGCGCCACGGTGCTGGTCGACAGGATAAAGCCTGCACCGCCAGAGCCGCCCGAACCGCCCAGCCCCGCCGCACTTGCGCCACCCGCGCCACCCGCGCCTCCCAGGCTCTGAGAGAAGGCAGAGACACTTATCGAGCCCGAGCCGGATATAATGAAGACAGCACCGCCGGCGCCTCCTCCGCCGCCGCCGCCAGAGCCGTTTCCGTCGCCGCCCTTGCCACCCGCGCTCGCAGTAAAATTACCAATCGTACTGCCGCTTCCGGTGACGAGCGCATTCCCCGCGCCGCCGCCACCGCCACCGCCGCCGCCATCGCCGGCCGCCACGCCGGCGCTGCCATCGCTGCCCGCTGTCGTATCGCTGCCCGCGGCGCCACCCGCGGCGCCATTGTCGCCTGTTCCGCCAACGCCGCCACCAGTGCCGGCGCCGAAAAGTCCGGGCCCCCTGCCGGCGCCGCCGCCGCCACCGCCCTGTCCCGCCGCCACCCCCGGTGCACCGTTGCCACCCGCGGTCGTCGTGCTGTCTGCGCCACCCGATCCGGCATTGCCGCCGCCATCGCCACCCGCGGCGAAGGTGGAGACGACGCCAACAACGAGGGAGGTGGAGACGATCGCGCCGACAAGTGCGGTGCTTGCGAGCAAGCCGCGCCGGCGCACTTTCGGGTCGGAAGTGGTTCTTGTTGGCAATTCTTTTCCAGCCCGCAGACCCAACTGCGCTTCCAAACAGAGATGTGAGCGCGCCAATCGGAGGCCGCGCCGGTCAAGCTGACCAACCGGCTGCTGTCCAAGCGCGTCCAGTCGGGGCGAAAGATATCGCCGGGTCGATTCACGAGCGATACGGCAGATGTCGTATTTCGTCGCCGGCAGGCAGGCCAATGTCGAAGGGCCCGCCCAGCAGATGGTGGCGTGGAGATCAGCGCCGAGACACAATCGCAGCCGTGGCGGGACGATCGCCAAGCTCGGGGCAGTCACACATCCTTCTAGCGACCACTATCGATCGATTCCTTGCCGCCGACGCAGGCGGCAACGATCGCTTCGTGCAATTCCTCGCCGGTGACCGGCTTGTGCAGAATGCGATGACCGCCGGCGGTGGCTTCCCGGATGCGCGACGGCGAGGTATCTCCGGTCACGATGACGGCGGGGACCGCGCGGCCGAGATGGGCGCAGAGAGCCTCGATCGCATCCAGCCCCGTAGCACCGTCTCCGAGGCGATAGTCGGCGATGATCAGATCGACCGGCGCATCGCCGGCCACCATCGCCGCTGCATGAATCTGTTGCACCTCGGCGGCAGATCGGCCGCCATACACGCGATGCCCCTGGAGCGTGAGCAACTGCACCATGGTATCGAGGACATCCCCTTCGTCTTCCACAACCATGATGCTGACGGCGATGCCTGCGGGCGATGCCTTGTTATCGGGCAAAGGAGTTGCCACCGCACTGGCTTGCGGAACCGTCACCGAAAACATCGAACCGCGCCCGGTGACGGAGACGAGCTTCAGGGGATGTTGAAGCAGCAAGGCGGTGCGGCGAACGATGGCGAGGCCGAGGCCAAGGCCTAGCGTGCGATCCCTCGCCGGGTTCTGCAATTGCACGAACTCCTCGAAGACCATTGCTTGCTGATCTGCGGGGATGCCGGGTCCGGTATCCCATATCTGGATTTCCACCGCAGCGCCGCGCCTGCGGCAGCCGAGCAGAACGCCGCCGGATCCCGTGTATCGAAAGGCGTTCGACAGCAGATTGCCCAGGACCCGCTTCAGCATCATGGGATCGCTGTCCACCTTCAGACTGCTTTCAACAACGCGCCAATCAAGGCCGCGATCCTTCGCCACTGAAGCGAATTCGTTGCTGAGATGGTCGAACAGTTGGGACAGATTCACCGTCTCCCTCGCAACAGTGACGACGCCGGCATCAAGCCGGGAGATGTCGAGCAACCCATTCAGAAGGGCGCTGAGGTTGCCGACAATGGATTTTGCCTTGCCGGCCAGATCGCGTGCATCGCCGGATTGGACAGCGCCGCGGTGACCCAGCGCCGCGAGCGTGGCGATCAGCAGACTCAAGGCATGGATCGGCTGGCGCAGGTCATGACTGGCGGCCGCAAGGAAACGCGTTTTGGCACGATCAGCGGCTTGTGCGCGGTCGCGTTCTTCCTCAAGGTGACCGACGAGCTCGACATTTTCCAGGCGCAACCTGATGGACTCGCGCAGCATGCGGTACGTTGTGCGGCAGTAATAGAAATTGATGGTCACAAGCCCGGCAAGCAAAGAGAGATATGCGCCGGAGATGTCACCTCCATTGGTGATCGAGCGCACCGTGATCGGCAGCACCGTAGCGATGATCGAGCCGACGAGAGCAGGCGGAAACGCCGAGAGCGACGGCACCGTGCCGCAGATCAGACCGGTCAAGACAATGACGGTGAATGAAAAAAGAACAGGCTCCTGGGGAAGGAACCCAACCCAGCCGAGCATTCCCCACAGCAGGCCTGACACGCAGGAAAACGCAGCCGCAAGCCAGGCCCATCGCAACACGGACCCAGGCTCTCGATCTCGGCTGAAGAACCGGCGCGCGGCCAGGACGCGTGTGGCGGTGAGCAGATACACTGCACTGAGCCATCCGATCAACCAGCTCGCCGATACCGTGCTCCTCAGGACGTACGCCGCCGCCAGGGAGATGAGGATGTTGGCGACCACCACCCCATAGGAATTGCGATACAAAAGCTCGACGAGCGCCGCGCGTATCTTGTCTTCTTGCATCGAAACCTCTCCGCGCGCCGGCAGATGCGGCGGCTTCGTTTGCGAGTTGCCGTTGCGCTAGCCCGCTGGAAGGCCGAGACGAACCGCGTAGGCAGTCAATTCGGCGCCGCTGTGCAGATCGAGCTTCCGCATGAGATTCTCGCGATGTTTCCGGGCGGTCAGCGGGCTGATGCCGAGACGGCTGGCGATGTCGCGGTTGGTTGCGCCGTGAGGGATCATCCCCAGGATTTGCCGCTCGCGCCTTGTCAGCGCGACCGGAGACATTATCGCAGCCGTGGGCTCCGGGGTTTCATTCGGGCCGTCATGCTGGTCCACCGCAAAGCGAACCTCCTCCGCCACATAGGCATTGCCTCTTTTGATGGCATCGATGGCAGAGATGAGTTCGGAAGGATCGCCGCTCTTGGTCAAATAGCCATTCGCGCCTGCGGAGATAGCGGCCCGGACGGAACGTGGTTCAACATTGGCGGTGAGGACCAGAACGCGCAGCTCCGGCCATTCGGCTTTCAGGTTGGCGATGAACTGAAATCCGCTCACACCGGGCATGCCGAGATCGAGTATGAGAAGATCGGCGGAGCTTTCGTTCAGCAACCGGTGAACGGCTTCACCGTCCGCCGCCTCTCCACTGACTGCAAGCCCGTCCACGGTCGACAGAAGCTGCTTCAGGCCTTCCCGAACGACGGCGTGATCGTCAGCAATGATCGTCCTCACCAGTCCACCCATGTATCGCACCCGCCCATAACGGCCTTAAGATCTCAATCAACGCCAAGCCAGGATTTGGATCCACAAATCTATTTGCCAGATCACTTTAATGCGAAATACGCCACCTGCCGTATTTTTTGCACGTGGTCGCTTCGGTAATCTCGCTGCGGTTGCTCACCTTAAGATTGCCGCGTCGGGTTTAACCGATCAGCTTTGATGAAAGTGGAGATTGAATATGACCAATAGGCAGGACACAAATTCGAAAGCGCCGGCCGAATCGACCGAGAGCCTCAAGGATGCCGCTCAGAACAAGGCACCCCAAATCTCGACGTCTGAAAAGGATGCACTCAACGACAGCTCGCTGGACGATGTGTCCGGCGGTCGCGTGCCTCCCACCCACGGGGCGTGGTGACGTTCCGGGCATGATGGCCTGGTTTGGCATGTCCGCTTCGCTCCATTCCTGGGAAGCGGACATGATTGGTTTTTGAGCACACAGCTCAGAGACCGCGGTCCCTTCGGACCGCCATATCCCCGAAATTCACCGAGCGCAGGGTTCCGACGTCGGGTTTGACTGATCAACATAGATCAAAGTGGAGATTGAAGATGACCAATGGGCAGGATGCGAATTCAACGGCGACGGCGGAGCCTCTCGGGAGCAGCAAGGACGCCGCTCAGAACAACGCATCCCAGATCTCGACGACGGCAGATGGGCTGAGCGATAGCTCCCTGGACGATGTGTCAGGCGGCTCTTGGCCGTTCAGTTCAGCAGCGCGAGCCTCCTACTCGGTCAACGGCCCAGGGGGTTAGCGAGCAGCTACAACGTCGAATACAACACTTGCATTGATGAATTTGGAGATTGAGATGACCGACACGCAGGATACGAATTCAAAAGGTGAAGCCGAAGCTCTCAAGGACACGGCTCAGAACAATGCATCCCAGATCTCGATGGCGCCTGACAAGGATGCGCTCGTCGACAGCTCCCTGGACAAAGTGTCGGGCGGTGGCTGGCCGTACGCAACGATGAGTTCTGCTCAGGTCAGTCCGACCATCTGACTTTGAGCAACGGCGGGATCGGTTGGAACTTGCCGGGCCTTTACAGTGACCGATGCTCCTGCGGGCAGGGCATTGGTCATTTCGTTCTTGTTGGCTGCTGCACTTGGCGCAAACCGGACTCTGTAGAACGTCAAACTGCCGTGGATGAACGTTCCGACGGAGCTGACGCCAGTCCACGCGACCGCGCTCTTCGGATGAATGCGGGGTGGCCACGGAGGACGCAATCATGCGCGCAGTGTTCGGGCACGCAATCGAAAGACCCGGAAAAACAGCACCCAAAGCGATCGGTGTGGGCTTCAAGGCGCCCAACGAGCTTGCGTTGCCCACCTCATCGAAGCCCGACCCACGCCTTGTCGCCTTGGTCAGGATACTCGCGCGGCAGGCCGCGCGAGACTTCTATTCACGCCCCATGGGCCGGCCGGGACTGTGCGGCCTCGCCTCCCTCACACTGTTCGACGACAAGGATGATCGGATTGCGCGTCAATGATCCGTCCTCCTCCCCAACATCAAGGAATACGCAATCGTCGCTGTTTGCCCGACGCGCTTATGCATTCCGCAACTGGTTGCGGGTGATTTGAACATACGAAAGCAAGTCATTGATTTTGCTAGGGCAACGGTTCGATCTTAAAAACAAAAACCCAGCAATCCATTGAGGTTGCTGGGTTTTCAGTATCAATCTTGGTTGCGGGGATAGGATCTGAACCTATGACCTTCAGGTTATGAGCCTGACAACTACCAAAGGGGCTATTCGACACGCTGGCCCGCGCGCCAGCCCATCTCCCAGAAGTCTGCCTCGAGTCGGGTGGCTTCCTTGAAGATCGCAATCAACTCTGCCTCGCGGGCCGGCCGGCGATCGCGGCCGCTTCTGGTTCGTCCAGTATCCCTTCGGTTTCGCGCCCCATCTGGTCGAATATGAACCGTTTTTTTCGGGCAAGCGGTTGCTGCTCACCCCGAGCTTCCGCGAACTCTACAAGGCGCAGCTGGTGGATGAGGGCGAGAGCATCAAAGTCTCAGACATGACTTTTCTGTTCACCGATCTGAAGCAGTCGACCCCGCTGTATGAAAGCGTTGGTGATGTGAACGCGTATTTCTTGGTTCGCCAACACTTCGAGATCTTGAACAGGATCATCAGTGAGCGATCCGGCACCATTATCAAGACGATTGGCGACGCGGTCATGGCCGGGTTCGAGCGTCCCCAGGACGCGGTGTGCGCCCTCCATCGAGATGATCGAAGAGCTGTCGCGATTCAACCGGACTGCTTCGCGACCGCTGGGCCTCAAGGTCGGTGTCCACAGGGGGCGGGCGATTGCGGTGACGCTCAACGACCGGATCGACTATTTCGGACAGGACGTGAATATCGCCGCACGCGTGCAAGGTCTCGCAGAAGTCGACGAAGTTTGCATCAGTGCAACGGTGATGGAGGCGCCAGGCGTGGGTGATATCGTCAAATCAAGCTCGGTGTCGCGCAACTACGAAAACCTGAAGGGCATCGGTCAAAAGATGGAAGTCCATCGCATGACAATCAGTCCCATGCCGACATAAGCGATCGCAGCAATGCGGCGAGGCGAAGGCCGACGGTTCTCACGGAAGAACCTGTTGCGAGAGTACAAGAGCACGATGCGCGCTGCGTTAAGTCGCGATGGCTCGCGTCGCTCTCTCGCCGCAATGACCTACGGCTTCGATCCAGGAACGTCTGCAGGGCGCCATTACGCAGAGGAAGCGTTCGCCCGGGCCCGTTCACGCGCCTCGCGCGCACGCTCGCGACGTTCGCGACGGCGCTTCGCCCGCTCGGCCGGCTGCGGCAGCGGCGGCAACGGCGCATCTACGGCCGGTACCGCCTCTATCGCCAGGTCGGCGACCGGGCGCGCCTCCATGAGTTCCAGCACCGTCCGCCCCTCGGCAGTGATCTTCCAGCCGCCACTCTCGCGCGCGACGAGGCCTTGCGAAAAGATGTCCAGGTCCGGCACGCGCGCCGCCAGCCGCTTGGTGCGGTCGGCCCAGTCCCGACCGCTGGTCGCCAGGATCGCCATGTCGCGCTTGAGGTCGGCCATCACGGCAAATCCATCCGGGTAGCTCACCAGGATCTTCAGCACCGTGACCTGAAAATTCACCCCCGCCTCCTCGCCCGGTCAGCGCCACATGGTCGGGGCTTGCGAGAGAGCTTGACGCCCGACCTGCTTGAGAGTTTCGGGCGACACCTCTCCGCGGGCGGCGGCTTCCAGTATCTTCGTGGCGACGTGGGTGCGCGCTCCGATCTCGCGGCGCGAAACGCTCTCGCAGACTTCGTCGAGAACCGCGCGCAAAAGCGCGGTGGTGGAGGTGTCGAACATGAAATGCCCCTATGCGGGAAACCCCGATCCTAGCGCAATTTTTCGATTTTGGGATTCGGAATCTTGAACAAGGTGAGCGGTCAGAGTAGCTGCCCCAATTCCCCCAAAGACAGGCGACCCAGTCCCGAAACCACGGAGGACAAGGTCGTCTCTACCGGCGGACCTGCGCTGAAAACCGGTTCGCAATATTGCTCTCATTCAGCGCAACCTCCGGGAGAGCGCAATCGAAAGCTCGTGAAGCGCGGTGGGGCGGCCACCGGCGGAGCACCCTCTGTTCGACTTCGCAGCCACCGGGGCTGGCGCGCAGGCCGGCCACTCAGTGCGACCGAGCGGCAATGGTATACGAGCCCTGCTCCTCGGCTCCGTTCGCGGCGGACCGCTCGCTAACGGCCTGGTGTTTCACGTCGGATGGCCTCGAGGCCAGATCGCACGCGCGCGCCCAAACGTCGCCATTGTTGCTTTCGTGCATGAGTCGTTCGGTCATTCCGGTCGTCGAGGGGATGACTTTCCGTTCCCGATTACGCAGGCGACGCCGGTCCCTCACCTGTGCCATCATTGGCCGTTTCCCACCGGCGCCGGTAAAGATGCTGGCCATAGTGCCGCCGCCTCAGCAGCGCCATGGGGCTGAAGAAAGGGACCGATCATGTCATCCGAGCAACCCGATCCAGAGCCATCGGAAACCACGGCGCAGCAGATCAACGATCTCTTCGACTCGGCGGAACTCTCGAGGGCGCTCGAGACGGAAGAGTTCAAGCAGTTCCTCGATTGCATCCCCATTGCCATCGTGGTGTCGAAGTTCTTTCGCGGCGATCAGCGCATCTGTTACGCGAACAAAGCATTTGAAACTCTAATCGGCCAGAACGTGAACGATTGCCGCGGCAAGGGCTGGTCGATTCTGGCTGGGTTCAGGGACGAAAACGATTCAAACGTCACGCTGGATCTGTCCGTGCTGAAAAGCGAAGAAGAGTTTCTCGGCACCTTCCGGGCGGAGCACCCAAGGGCGCTTGTCGTCGAAGCGTTCTCCGGTCTCATTCAAAACGAGGACGGGACCGAGAATTATCGCATCGCCGCGCTGATCGACATAACCGACAGGGCGCGCGCGGAACGGGAGGAGTACGCACGGCAGATTCGCGACAAGGATATCCTGCTCCGGGAACTGCAGCACCGCGTGAAGAACAATCTTCAACTGATCGTCGCGCTGATGCGGCTCGAGGCCCGCAACGAAAGACGGGGCGAAAAGGTCAACCTGCAGACGCTTGCCGGTCGCATCGAGTCCTTGCATCTGCTTTACCAGACGCTTTCGAACGACGGCGCCGGCGATGAGATCGACCTCGGCCACTACTTGAGCCAGATCGCCGCCGCGGTCATGAACACCTGCGCCGTCGAGGAATTAGGCTCGAGCAGAAAATGGAATATGCGCCTGTCTCCGTCAACACCGCGCTGTCGGTCGGACTAGTTGTAAATGAAATCCTGACCAACTCCTTCAAACGTGCATTCGATGGTCGCGAACAGGGCGTGATCACGATCGAATGTCTGCGCCGGAGCGACAACCGGTATCGCGTCTTCGTCGCGGACGATGGAGTTGGATTGCCGGAAGGCATTTGCTGGCCGGTTCCGGGAAAGATCGGCGCACTTATTGTTCAAACGTTGAAGGAAAATGCGAAAACGGACTTCAATGTCGAGTCCGCGCCCGGCCGGGGCGTTCGGGTGACGATGAATGTCGATCGAAAGCTCGTGGCGCGAAATCCTTCCTAATGTTGGCGCGACCCAGAGTCCGTCGGGATCGTCCGCCAGCGAGAACAACTGAAAGTTCGGCGGGCTTGGGGACGCCATTTGCCCGAATCGATGGCGGCATCAACGAGGGCTCGCCTGGCCCTCATACATGAAGGTCATAGGTTTCGGTCCATTCATGTAACCGGTGTGCATCACTTCGATATCAAAGCCGTTTCTGCGAAGCACGTCAGCAATGTCTCGATTGAGATGACAACCGCCTGAGATGCGCCTCCATGCGGGCGTCAGGCGATCTTGCCACCACCGCACGCGCGGTTCGGGCGCGCGGCCGTGCTCGACGAAGACCAACTTGCCGCCCGGCGTCAGCACCCGGCGGGCCTCCGCGAGAGCGCGGTCGATATCCGGGATGCTGCACATAGTCCAGGTCGTCACAACGGTATCCATGCTGCGGTCCTCTATCGGAATCGCCTCGGCCGAAGCTTCGACGAATTCGACGGGAATATCCGGCTGTCGGGCGTGGCGCGCCATCTCGAGGAGCTTCGGACCGGGTTCGAGCCCCACGACTTGCTTCACGGCCGGCCCGTAGAAGGGGAGATTGCGGCCAGATCCGATGCCGATCTCGAGCACCCGGCCCCGTGCCGCACGGATCGCCCGCTCGCGGTAGGGCAGTAGATCCTTGTTCCGCATCGCAAGATCGCAGAGCCGCGGCAAAATGACGTCGTTGTAGAAGCCCATTGGGAATCTCCTAGCAGTGCGGTTCGATTGTCTTGCTGATCTCGGCGGGCGCGGCAAAAATCACATCGGCGCGGTCGCCCATCATTCCCGCACGAGCGCAGGCGCGCCGCTTTGCGGGCCATCTTTGCCGGAATCCGTCTTCATGCGAAGATTGCGTTCCCAGAATGCGCGCGTTTTGCCGTCCGCGGTGGTGACGCGATAGGTGTCGTGGCAGTAGGTGATCGCCTTAACCTGCATGTTCGGATCGAGACTTTTCAAGTTGGGATCGCGGCCGCCCCCACCCATCATTCCGCCCATCATGCCTCCCATACTGCCCATCGGAGCCTGGGCATTCCGCTGGGCCGGGCCGCCGGGTTTCGTGGCTTCCTTAAGGAACGCGAGCAGATCGGCACGGGCGCGGCCATCCTTGATGCCATTGAAAGGCATTTCGTTGCCCGGCACCATGCGATCCGGGTCAGTCAGCCAGGCGTCAAGGGAGCGGTCGTCCCAAATGATTCCGGACGACTTGAGCGCGTCGGAGTAGCGCTCCAAGCTTTGCAGGCTACCCGCCTTGCGGCCCCACACGCCTGCGAGGCTGGGGCCGGTCATGTTCCGATCCGGCTCGAGGGAGTGACAGGGCATACAGGCCCGGAAATCCCGTTCGCCTCGCGCGGCCGCATCCTGCTCCGCGAGAACAGGTGTGGGTGGCAGCCAATGCTGCAAGAACGGGACGACGCATCCTCAATCTCCCTTGGAGAGATATTTGATCAGCGCCGCAGCCGCCAAGACCAGAACGATGACGACCAGGGCGAACGTGAGCCCCATTCCTCCCATCATTCCTGACGTCATGTCGTTCATCATGGTTCACCTCATTCGGCTCGCTCGGGAATCGGCTCCCGACGCCGTGTGGACCTGATCGGCGGCAGAGGCACAACTTCCGCGGGCGACTCGGGCGGCAGACCGACGCCCTTGATCAGCCCGAAGATCGCTGGGATCACGATCAGCGTCAGCAGCGTCGAGGAGGTCATGCCGCCGATCATCGGCACCGCGATGCGCTGCATGATCTCGGATCCGGTGCCGGTGCTCCACATGATCGGCAGCAGGCCGGCCACGATGGCGACCACCGTCATTCCACGAACATTAGTCGAGCTCAAGGCTGTCCGGAGCGTCGGATCAATTCCTCTGCGCGGTCCAAGTGCCTGCACAGCGCGACCCGTCCGCGCGACCGCATCCAGATGCCTCTGCCCGACGCTCCGGACAGCCTGCCCGATCCCGATGCGTACTTCTGTCCGACTCTGACCGAGGCGCGAACGGCCCCGGACGGCGTCACACGGCCTCTGAAGGTCAGGATGTTCGGGTGGCTGACGTTGCCATTCACGACATTGACCGTAAAATTGTAGGTCGAGTCGCAAGCGCCGCGCTGGGTGACGAAGACCAGATTCCAAGTCCCGTCGAAGCGGGAGCCTGCGAGCGCCTGGTTTTGGAGTCCCAGGCCGGATCCGCCGAGCACGAGGTACAGGGCGAGCATCCGCGCCGTCCGATGAATGGCCTGCCGCACTTGGTCGCTCATGGCTATTCCTCCTTGACGTTGCCGCCAGCGATGTCCACCGGAGTCACAGCGCGCTCAAATCGTGCCGAACGGATGACCGCTCCTTGAGAGCGGCCCTTCCGTACAAATCAATCGGTCCGGGCGGCGGCCGTTCCATCGGATGTGGGTCGCACACTCGAGCTGCTCCTCGGCGATTCCAGGTTGCATCATCGGCCGAAGGGGCCGTCGCAGCCTCAAACGCGCTCCTTTGTAGGAACTGCCGGACGCGGCCAGGCTTCGGTCGGGGAAGCAGCGAAGGCGATACTGATCGCCGCGAGTGCGGCGACAAGGACGGGCGACGAGCCGGATTGAGGGAATAAATTTCGTCCCGTAAACAGGAGCCGCTGCGCGGCGAACGCGTTGGGCAGCATGCGTAGACGTTCGGCCGAGATCGGCGGTGAGTTCAGATGGGCAGTGATCCTGCTCCTCGTCCTCGGGATCTGCCTGGTCGAGGCGTGGCGGAGGCGCAGCACGTGAAGACGACTACGCCATGATGCGCTCCTAGGCCGCGGTGGCCATCGTCCGAGGAAGTCTTTTGCGGAGCCAGCCGGCCTATCGCCACATGGTGGGCGCTTCGCTCAAGGCTCTCCGCCCGACCTGCTTGAGATTGACCACCGAGGTCTCGCCCCTGATGGCGCATTCCAGGAGCTTCGAGGCCACGTGTGTCCTGGTGCCGGTTTCATAGCGGGACACGGTTTCGCAGACCTCATCGAGGACGGCGCGCAAGCGCGCTGTCGTTTCGGCGTCGAACATGGAGATCTCCCCCTGCGGTGGCCGCATGATGCATCACTCGTCCGCTGCCGGGATTCAAACAAGTTAAATGCTGCAAGAAAAACTCGCCCGAAACCGGACTTCCCGCGATGCAGGATGAGCGTGGCCCCGCCTTTGGGGACTGGGGGGGCTTGAGGGCGGAGCCGCGCAGGCCACGCATTTGCGCGCGGCCTGACGAAGCAACGGCACCGGACCGGCGTCGTTCCTCGCTACGGGAAAAGCTCCGCTCACGAATATTGCAGACTCCGGCTCCGGACGTCGTATGATCCGCGCCGGGGATCACAGGGATGATCGCATCGAGCACCGATCGGCCGATGTGTCCGGTATGTAAGCACCGGATGGCGCTGGCGCGCATCTCGCCTGGCGCACATGGCTTCGAAGAGCGCACGTTCGAGTGCTCGACCTGCGAGCGGACCGAAAAGATCTCGATCGTCGTGGATCCGATGCAGACGGACGCGGTCGGCTGGCTCGCCGGCGAGCTCAAGCCTCCGAAGTGAAGCGGCTTCGGCCATAGCAGTACGGAGAGCCGCCGAGCGGCGTGGATCGTCAATTAGATCTCCCTCGCGGACATACCGCGCTCAGCCGTCGCCGCACCACGACTGGGACTAATCCCAGCCCGGGGACCGATCCACATTCGGCTGGCGCGTGAGAGCTTCACACGCGCTGGCGCGAACATCCGCTACCCTTGCCGTCGTCACCGTTTTCTTCGAGGAGATCGAAGCATGGATTGGGCGGCCAAGGCGCTGGCGAGCGCGACCGGCACGGATGTGGACATCGAGCAATTCACGACCGTCGCGATCTTCTGCGGCGCGGGTCTGCTGCTGTCCCTGGCGGCGGTCATGACCTTCGGCCTCGAGCTCGGAGCCGCTCTCTTCTGAATGACTGCCGGGAGTGCCGCGTCTTGACTCCCCGGCCGCGGATATAGTCAACTCCTGCGAGCAGTGATTTCGTAGGAGTGCGTCATGGAGCGGAAGGAGTTCTACAGAGGTCTGGCGCAGCGCGTGCGCGACCTGGCCGAGAAGGCCGATCCCTTCACCAGAAGGCGTTTGCAGAAGCTGGCGGAGCAATACGACCTGAAGGGCGGTAGCGCCGTACGGCCAGCGAGAGCGGTCGAGCGCCCGCTGCCGGTGCCGCGCACGACGCCGCCGGCGTCGATCTTCTCCGGACCGGGCGAGGCCTGACTGGTCCACCCGCCCGGCCAAGTCTACACGTCGTCCTCGGTGAGCTTCGTCTCGAGCCGGAGGCTGTTCAGCCTGACGCTGCGGTGGCGAAACCGGGACCCGCGCATCAGCACGAACTTGAGCCGACCGGCGACCAGCATCTGCAGGATCGGCGTCAGCGCGTCCTAGGGGATTCCGATGTTGCCGGAGACCCGATCCGTCAGGACGCTGAGGGATCCTAGCGCGACGGGCTCGAACGACTTCCGACGCTCCTCCACGAGATCGGGCGCGGGCAGCAGCGAAATCTCCGCCTGGTCCGGCTTCATCCCGCCGCCGCAGGCTATTGTTCTTCATCGCTGCATTGTCTGGAGGAGGAGACCGATGATGGCCGCACTGGCGAAAGTGCTATCGCATTCCATTGGCGCGGACGTCGACGCCGACGGACTGAAGACCATCCTGATCTTTTGCGGAGCCGGTCTTTTCCTGTCGCTGATGGCCGCCATGACATACGGCCTGAACATCGCGGCGGACCTGTTTTGAGCGGCTGGCCGCCTGGTGTCCGGTTTACCGCCATCAGCGGCCAAAGAGCGGATGGTCTCCGAGGTCGCAGATGGGCCAAACCCAGACATAGCGCCCACACGGGACTTAGGACGCTCTTCACTACGCATTTATAATCAACCTATACGGTTCTATTATAATGAAGACAACCGAAACGAAAGGCGCTAAAGTTTGCTTGCGATCCAGCGTGTAATGGGGAGAGGCGCTCATGGCTTTATCGGACCCAAGCTCGGCGATCCAAAGCATCATAGACGCCGCTGTCAGCGATTACATGGCGATGGCAGTATACGTCTTTACGGATTTTGACGGCTCCGGCGTCCCCTCTGCAAAGTTCTTCTCTCCCTCTAAGATTGAGGTTTGGGACTCAAGCCATAGTTTCGTGAGCGCTGCGAACCTGCCAAATACTCTGTTCGAAATCGGATCCATTTCAAAAGTTTTCACATCCAGAATTTTTTACGGTCTTCAAGGCACATATGATGGAAATACGGTTGGGTCCTGCATGCCCTCGATTTCCCTGCCTGCAGCAATCAGCGGGATTCCGGTTGCCGACATCGTCACTTATGCTTCGGGGTTTCCGCAGGACAATGGCCTGCCTCCCGATCCGCGTGGACAATTCTGCCCGGCCAGTAACTTGCAGACCTTCGCCGAGCTCGTCGATTGGTTCAACAGCGGACAGAACTCGGCTTGGATCTGCCCCGCGGGCCAGTGCTACACGTATTCAAACCTTGCCTGGTCCCTCCTGGCTATCGTCGGCCTCAACCCGCAGAACCCCTACGTCGACGTCTATAATGCGTACAACGGGCAACTCGCGGAGCTGTGCGCGGATCTGGGCATGGGCAACACCGCGTTGTTCAATACGAGCCAAGTTCCCAGCATGGCGTGTGGATATGACGGGACGACGGCTTTCACCGTAAACCAGAGCTACCTGCCGTGCCCACCGATGGTGTTCGGGAGCGGATCGATCGTCAGTAGCGCCTCGGACATGCTTCAATGGCTGCTCTACAACATGGGCCAACTGCAGCCTTCGCCAACGGAATTCGCCATCCTGCAGACGCAGCAGCAGACCGGCTCGGCCCGTGGCCAATGCGGTACGACGGGCACCTGCAGCGTACAGGCGCAGGGCCCCACGGTCGGAATTGGATGGTTCTTTCCGAATATCGCCGGCGCCGCGGGACGTGTCCTGTCGAAAGATGGGGGCGTACCAGGCTTCAGCTCGTGGATGGGGTTTGAGAGCTGGGTTCAGAACGGCGCAAACGCTCCGTCGTGCAATGGCGTAGTGGTTCTGTCCGCTGGCGCCCTCGCTTCGCCAGTGGGACAGAAAATTATGTCCACTCTTCTGAACGCCGAGGTCGAGGCTGGTTTGTCGTCGAGTTGACCTAAGTCCGGGCCCGTCCTTTCGACGACAGTGTGACGGATAATCCTGCGAAGGGCCTGAACGTCCATGATTTCGATGATCCGGCCTCGCTCTCAGGCGGAGCTGAATCGCCTGCCGCAACTCATCCATGACGCGCCGTGCTTCCCGTCGCATGAGGCCATTACGCGCCAACCAACCCGTCGGTCCTCCGGCGCGCCACCTCGGTACCGAACTGGGTCGCTAAAAGCACTCCTGTTTGGGCCTGAAGAGGCGAATAAAGGTGCGAAGAGGACGCACGACAGTTTGTTCCTCGATTTCGCGCAAAGTCCCTGCAAATCGACCTGTAAGATGCACTAGCAGGCTGTTGAAGAACTCAGCCGCGTTCGCAAACGAAGCCTGAATCGTCGCCATTATGTATGTAGAAGTGGCCGACGAGCCTGCCCGCAGCGCCGATCATAACCCATCCGCGACCGCAGGCCGGGTCATTCTCGTCGTGTCCTTCCCATGAGAACTCCGCGCAGGCCGAACCGTCTCGCGCGCCGTAGCGGACGTCGAGAAAGCCCTTCAGCGCTCCGAAGGCAATTTCGCCGTCGGACTTACCCTCGAAGGTGAGATGCGCCTCTTCGACAAGATCGAGAAAGTCGCTGTCCCAGTTGTCCATTTCGACGATGCGCCAGCGGCCGGCAAAGGCCTTGGTGAAGCCGGGTACCCTGGCCATCAGCCGGCCTCCGCTATCAGCTTCGGCAGCCGCACCAGATTGTAGGCGGCGGCAGCGAAGGTAAAAGCCCATGCGACGCGATCACGGCCACGGAAGCTCGTCTTCTCTTGCCGTGCGATCGTCTTGATCCAGCCGAATGCCTCCTCGATGCGCTTGCGGATGCGCTGGCTGACGGCATAGCCGCCGTGTCGGGTCGTTCGCCCGTCGATCGCAGAGCTGCGGCCGCTGGTGTTCTGTGCAACATGCGGCGTCACGTTCATCGAGCGCAGCTCGTTGACGAAGTCTTCTGCATCGTAGGCTTTGTCGGCGCCAAGTGTGATCGCTGTCGGTCGGTCGGCACGAGGCTCAATCATGTGCAGCGCGGCCACCCGTTCGGCGTGCCCGTCCGCCAGCGTCAGACAGGCATCGACCAGCAGGCTGTGGCGGTTCTCCATCAGCCCATGCCCGATGAAGCACAGCTTCGTCTCCTTGCCTTTACCCTTGCGATAGAGCCTAGCATCGGGATCGGTGATCGAAGCATGGGTGTCGTTTGAGCGTCTCTGGCCATGGAAGTCCGCTTCGGCATTGCGCCCGCCGCCTTGCGCCGGCGGCTCGCCGGAGCCGTCCTTCGGCTTGACGCTCTTCATCGAGGCCCAGGCCTCGATCAGCGTGCCATCGACCGAGAAGTGATCGCTCGACAGAAGCTTCTTCACCTTGGGCTGCGCCAGCAACGCCGCGAGGAACTTGGCCGAGATGTCGCCTTCCAGCAGCCGGTCGCGATTCTTCGAGAACACCGAATGGTCCCAGGCTGCGTCGTCAACGCCGATTCCGACGAACCAGCGGAACAGCAGGTCGTATTCCAGCCGCTCCATCAGAAGCCGCTCCGAGCGGATTGAATAAAACGCCTGCAATAGCATCGACCGCAGCAGCTTCTCCGGCGGGATCGACGGCCGCCCAATCGGCGAATAGAGCGCGGCAAACTCGCGCTCCAGCGCCGAAAGCGCCTCGTTCACAATCGTCCGGATCGTTCGCAGCGGATGGAAGCCGCGCAAGCCGAGACGCAGCGCCGTCTCGGCCTCATCGAGCGCCAGATCGCGTCACGGGCCGAACGGCTGACGATCACCGACCGGACGAAGCGAAGGCAGCGCGGCCGTAACGCATCGAGCTGGACGAATGCGGATGAGCGGCTGTTTCAGCAGCATGTCGCGGAGCTCGCCTTGGCTCGTCGCGGCGAGATCGACGCTCTCACGCGCAAGCTCGATCGGCAGGAGACGGCGATCGCCCAGTTTCGGACGCGTCATCGCGTTTCCGCTGCGTGGCGGTGAGAGGCGAAGGGCCCACCAATTGGAGCGCGAGCGGCGCGCGCGCAAACACTTCATGTCTAGGCGGAGAGTTTCAGCGGGTTTGGTCCAACCTCTCACGGTTTCGGCGCGCCGCTGACCCTTGCCCGTCACTCCCTCGGTTTGTGCTGCGGTCTGAACCGGCCGCGATCCGCTTCAAGGGCAAGTCGCGAGGCGATCGGCGGCCGCCGTCTCGCGATGGGGGCCGCGTTCTTCGCAGGCCTGAAGGCCCGCTCGCCCGCAACCCACCCATGCTCGCCTTGGCAGCCACCGCCCCCTGAAGCGGCTCGCTGAAGCCGGTTCTGGTCGACCGCACCCGAGGGGGCGACGGACAAGGGCCCGATCGCTTCCCAAGGCGAAACCGAGAAAGGATCTCATGATGACCAAGACCGCCCGCTCTCCCCGCTCCTCGGCCCGTGTCATCCCGCTCCGCCGCGGCACGACCCTCGAAATGGTCCGCCTCGTCTGCCCCGACTCCGCACAGACACTGCGCATCTCCGAGAGCTTCGGCCTTGCGGTCCTCGACAGCGACGGCATCCGCGACTTGCACAAGCGGCTCGTCATCGAGACCGCCGACGCACTCAGGGATGGCCTGAGTGAACGCGCCATGCAGATCCACCTGCAACGGATCGTCGGTGCTTATGTCGGGTCGGCCCACGGCGCCGGCCAGTTCTACACCCGGGCAGTCACCGAAGCGCGAGATGCGACCGCCAAGCTCGCCAACGACAGCCGCGATGAGGACCTCGATGGTCCGGTCGGCTTCGATAGCCAGGCACAGCGCAAGCGTGAATTCGCCGCCGACATGGGCGCGCAGGCTCACGCGCTTCGCATGGCCGCCGAAGGCGCCGTCGCCGCCTACGAACAGGTCGTCGGCGAGACCTGGAAGCCTTTCGAGCGTCCCATCGACAACACGGCCGACACCGTCGGTCGGAAAGCGGCCAAGGCGCAGATATCGGCGTTCGACTGACCGCCGGCGCGGGGCCTCGGCCCCGCGCCTCTTCCACAGTAGCCACGTGACGGGCCGGTCGTCGAGACCGGCCTTTTTCATGTCGCTGCTTTAACAAAGGGAATCGCCGCTCGTGCTGCTCGCCATCCTCGGCCCCTCCCCGTGCGTGGTCCTGCGCCGGACCCGATGTCCGCGCAACGGCTTCGCTGTCCTTCGCTCTGCTTCGGCCCTTCGGGTGCGCGGACTTTGGGCCCGGCGGTGGCGGACCCCGTGAGGGGCCGTGATGGCGCGGCCTCCCGAACGGAGGTTATTATAATGAGCAGGAACGGAGAAAAGTCGCGAAGCGACCTGTACACCCGCATCACGGACCGCATTATCGCCGAGCTCGAACGCGGCGTGCGCCCCTGGGTTCAACCCTGGACCGCCACGAATATGGCGGGCCGCATCACCCGACCGCTGCGACACAACGGCCAGCCCTATACGGGCATCAACGTCTTGCTGCTTTGGTCAGAAGCCATCGCGCGCGGCTTCTGCTCGCCGATCTGGATGACGTTCAAGCAGGCCAGTGAACTTGGTGCGCATGTCCGTAAGGGTGAGACCGGCAGCACTGTGGTGTATGCGAGCCGCTTCACCAAGACGGAGACCGACGCTCACGGCGACGAAATCGAACGGGATATCCCCTTCCTCAAAGCTTATACCGTCTTCTGCGTCGATCAAATCGATGGCTTGCCCGCGCATTACTACGGTCGTCCGCCCGCCGTCGCATCAACGATCGAGCGCAACGCGCACGCCGACGCTTTTTTTTGCCAACACCGGGGCGATCGTTCGGCACGGCGGCTCGATGGCGTTTTACGCGCCTTCGTCCGATCATATTCAGATGCCGCCGATCGAAAGTTTTCGCGACACGGGTTCCTATGTCGCCGTCAGAGCCCATGAGACCGTGCATTGGACCGCTCCCGCTCACCGCGTTAATCGCGATCTCAGCCGTTACGGCAAGGATCGGAGCGAACGCGCGCGCGAAGAGCTGATAGCCGAACTCGGGAGCTGCTTCCTCTGCGCGGATCTCGGGATCGTTCCCGAACTTGAACCGCGGCCGGATCATGCAAGCTACGTCAAGTCGTGGTTGGAGGTCTTGTCTAATGAGAAGCGCTTTATCTTCTCGGCTGCTGCGCAAGCGCAACGCGCCGCCGCCTATTTGCACGACCTGCAGCCGAAGGCAGCAGACGTCGAGGAAGCGGCATGATGAGCGCACAGCGTGATTGGGGCCGGCGCTTGCCGGCCCTTACTTATCCGGCGATCAGCGCCGAGACTGCTGCCCCTTGCTTGGCCGCTCGACGGCCAGCGCCCTCTGTTTCTCGTGCTGGATACCGCGACCTGACGGCGATCTTGCTTGCCTTCCTTCGAGGGTACGACTTCTGGCTTTGCACGGGTCGTCGCTTTGCCGCGCAAATCACGCTCGTGGTCTGCGGGTTTACTTTGCGGGCCGTGTGACTCTTGAGGGCCGAGCAGCGCGCCCGCCTTCCCGGTTCGTACCTCAACGCGCAAGCCTGGCGGTTTGCCAGATGTGTGCGATGAGCCGTGATCGGGTTCTTTCCTCGGTCAAGGTATTGATGATCGCAATTCGTGTTCCTCAGCCGTTTCTTCTGGCACGCCCACGTCGTCCTCGATTTGGCATGTCTGACCGTAGGGCGTCGTCGCTTAAGCGCCGCCTCGCTCTTACCCCCGCAACAGCCGGTTACGACTTTCTTCCCCTGGACTGCTGCGCGTCCATTCCTCGCGCAAAACAAGAAAGTCGCGCCCTGGCTGCCCTCTACTGCGTGCCGGCCCCTTCGGGGTGCGGGTCGACCGCCTCCGGTCTGTCGCCAGCCATCGAGGCCGCGAGGGGTGCGGCCCGGGAAACTGAAAAAAGGACACCACAATGGCGACCATCGGCACCTTCACCTCGACCGGCAAGGGCTTCACCGGCACGGTTCGCACCCTCGCCCTCAATGCCAAGGCCAAGCTGGTTCGGGTCGAGAACCCCTCCGACAAGGGACCCCACTTCCGCATCTTCGCCGGTAACGTCGAGCTGGGCGCGGCCTGGCAGAAGACCGCCAAGGACACCGAACGCGATTACCTCTCGGTCAAGTTGGACGATCCGAGTTTCCCGGCTCCGATCTACGCCACCCTGATCGAGGTGGAAGGCCAGGACGGCCTCCAGCTCATCTGGTCCCGCCCCAGCCGGGACTGAGGGCCCGCGACAGCGGCCCCGCCAAAAGGCGGGGCCGTTTTGCCGTTGTGCTCCCCGGTCACGGGGCTGTGACGCCTCTGGCGCATGTCATTCAAATGCATTACATTAGCCGCGAACAAAGGAGGTCGCTATGGCTTCGAATGCCCTTGTCCAAACCCGAATCGATGCGGACGTAAAGGAAAAGGCCACCGCGGTTCTGGAAAACATGGGTCTCACAGTATCCGACGCTGTGCGGATCCTGCTGACACGCACGGCCAACGAAGGGATGCTTCCGCTGGAGCTCGTGAGCAACAGCCAAGCTTACGATAGCTGGTTTCGCGAGAAGGTGCGCCAGGCGCTGGCGGATACCCGGCCCAATCTCGATAATTCCGAGGTCGAAGCGCATTTCGCGCAACGCCGTGCCGCAGCGCTTCGAAAAGCGGCGGAGCATGAACGGTGAAACTCGTCTGGTCGCGCTTCGCGTTGTCCGATCGCGACGGCTTTTTTAGCTACATCGAAGCCGAGAATCCCCGTGCGGCGGTTCATGTTGATGAACAGATTGCCGATGCCGCGCGGCGCCTGCTCGACTTTCCCGACAGTGGTCGGCCCGGGCGTGTCGCTGGCACGCGCGAGTTGGTCATCCCGCGCACGCCTTATGTCGCGGCCTACCTGGTCGACGGTGAAACCGTTCGCATCTTGCGCGTGCTTCATGGCGCGCAGATGTGGCCCGACGAACTTACCAATGACGATTGAGGCCGGCTCCGTACAGTATCCTGCGACCGGAGCTGGATCCCTTTTTGCGGCTATTCTTGTCAATGCTCCGGGTTCGGCTGGAAGAGGTGGCCGGAGAGTTTGTCGGATGCCTTTGGTGTCCGTACTCGGGCTCCCAAATGCTGCTGTTGATCAAGCGCGGTGTTAACTCAGGCTCGCCACGGACTTTCAGCGCCGGCCTTAGGGCACTGTTGGTCTGGAATACATGATCAGTTGCAACGTCGCGGGGAGCGTTGTCCGCCATCGCGTCCCACGGCCGTTTCTTCTGGCACACCCACGTCGTCCTCGATTGGCATGTCTGACCGAAGGGCGTCGTCGCTGCGCGCCGCCTCGCTCTTACCCCCGCAACAGCCGGTTACGACTTTCTTCCCCTGGCCGCTGCGCGTCCATTCCTCGCGCAAAACAAGAAAGTCGCGCCCTGGCTGCCCTCTACTGCGTGCCGGCCCCTTCGGGGTGCGGGTCGACCGCCTCCGGTCTGTCGCCAGCCATCGAGGCCGCGATGGGCGCGGCCCGGGAAACTGAAAGGACACCACAATGGCGACGATCGGCACCTTCACCTCGACCGGCAACGGCTTCACCGGCACGGTTCGCACCCTCGCCCTCAACGCCAAAGCCAAGCTGGTTCGGGTCGAGACCCCCTCCGACAAGGGACCGCACTTCCGCATCTTCGCCGGTAACGTCGAGCTGGGTGCGGCCTGGCAGAAGACCGCCAAGGACACCGAGCGCGATTACCTCTCGGTCAAGCTGGACGATCCGAGCTTCCCCGCTCCAATCTACGCCACCCTGATCGAGGTGGAAGGCCAGGACGGTCACCAGCTCATCTGGTCCCGCCCGAACCGGGATTGAGGGCCCGCGGCAACGGCCTCGCCGAAAGGCGGGGCCGCTTCTGCATTGACACCAGCAGATGTGCGCACGCTCAGGGCGCCGGCGCGGGTATGGAGCCTGTTTAGCTTATCCCTGTGAATCGCCGCCTTGCTACGGGGATATGAACCGACCAGTTTGAACTGGGGCCAAAGTCGTAGTTGGACTACGATAACTAACATTAATCTAAGCGAGGAGAGTGACCTTTATTGATCCGCACCAGGGCACGATTACAAAACGTCCCACGCGCAATACGTCGCTGTCTGGTCGCCCTGCGCAGGCCGGGCTCCGCGACGAGATCCTGCGTCGCGCCGGGGTGGCGAGTTGCTCCGCTACCATCCGCCGAGACGCCCGAACCCCACCGAACGCTCGGTTGCTGGCCGAGCGAGAGCTATGTCTTAGGAGCGGCGCGAGCCAGCCGTTGCTTCGCCGAATCTGCGCTCGCCGCCGCGAGCAGGTTGGTCCAGCTGTCGGGCGGATTGCCGCGATTGAGCATCCTGCGAAACACCGCGTAGGCGTCGTCTGCGCTCTCATAAGCGCGCAACGTCGTGTCGTCATTGACCCAAGCCAACACTATCACCTTCGCGTCCGCGGACTGCTGGTAGCGAAAGAACAGCCGGAACTGCTGCAGGAATTTTGCCCGGAACCAATGCTTGTACGCGTCGCCGAGCGTGCCGCCCTGGCGGTAGGTGTCGCGCGTCGGGTCGCTCGGAATGTCTTCGAACGCGACCTTGAGAACGGCCGCGAGCAGTTTTGTAGCGCGCTTCTTCTTGTATCCTTGCGGGTCTTTCTTCCGCGCTTTTTCGACGGCGCCGATCATCGCCTCAAGCTGGTCGAGAAACAGCGGGTGCGCGTAGATCGTCCAGCCGTTGATTTCGAGCGTCTTGTCGCTCACGCCTCGTCATCCGCAAGCGGCGCGTCGAGATCGACTTTAACGCCCTTGACCAGGTCCTTGCCGCGGGACACGAGTGAGCGCGGCACCGGCCGAATCCGCGACGGCTCTTTCGCCATGTCGCGCGCGAGAAATGAGAGAAACTTGCCGATCACCGGATCGCCATCCTCGACCTGAGCCACCTTCTTCGCGATCACGACGGTGCCATCCGCAAGCCCGCGAAACACCACCTGATCGCGCTTGCCGAGCGCGAGCATTTTCCGGATTGCCGCGGGCACGGTCGTCTGGCCACGCTCAGTGATGGTGGCGGGGATTTCGAGAATTTCAGCCGTTTTCGCCATGGCCGGCTCCGGGGTTGCACACTCTTCGATGTAATGCATTTGCATTGTATGTCAAGCCGCCAGCGGGCGTGATCGAGATACAGCAAGAGCCACGGTGCGCGATGCACCGACCGCCTCCGTTCTGACCGGCTACGACGAAGAGCACCTGGTCACCTAACTGCGCCTGCTCGACGCCGAAGCCGACGGCGCCGACTGGAAAGAGGTTGCGCGGATCGTGCTGCACCTTGATTCGGCCCAAGAGCCTGATCGTGCCCGCCGCGCCTGGAGATCCCATCTCGCCCGCGCCCACTGGATGACGGAGCACGGCTATCGGCATCTGCTTCGTGGCGGGGCACCGCACTAACTCGGCGTCCTACAGGATGCCCCAGGCCCGATAGCGTCCACGCCCGGTCGCCTCGCGCAGGCCGAGCTCGGCAACGAGGTTTTGGGCCGCACGGGGCGTGATCCCGAGCTCTTCGGCGATCATGCCCGCCGAGACGATCGGCCGGGTCAGCACGTAATCGAGGAGCGCCGGCAGCTTTGAAGTGGCGCGCCGGCCGGCGAGTTTGCGGGCGAGCAGGTTTCTGGTCATCAGCCAGCGGTCGTGGTCCTTGCGGCCGGCCTCGGCGGCGGCCGTCATCGCCTCGAGCTGCACGGCAAGCCGCGCTGCGGCGTCGCGCGGCCGCCGGCGCTCACGCGAGATGCCCTTCAGCCCGGCATGCAGGCACGGCAGATGCCAGCGCGTCTTGCCGCGGGCCCGCAACACGCTAGCTGCGAGCAGGCGGCCGAGCCAAGGCGTGTGCTCGAGCGGTTGGATCGCGTTCCAGGCATCCGCGGCGATCGCCGCCGCCAGGGTCGGCGGCAGCGTGCGGGTCTCGTCAACGACGGCGCGCCAGTCGTCGAGGCGGCCGTCCTCGTCCCAGTCGGGATCGTAGACGAGGGAATCCCGCTCCGGCCGCGACCGGGCCTCGTCGGCGAGCCTGCGCTCCGCCCTGGCGTTCGCGGCGTCGACCGCGGCGAAGGCGGCGGCCAGGTGGGGATCGGTGTTGATGGCGCCAAGCGGTCCTTCGAAACCCGCCTCCTCCCGCTCCGCGTCCTCGTCAACCTCAAAACTTCCCTCATCTTCCTCCCGGTTGCCCGTCCCCTCCTCTCGCTCGCTCCGTCCGCGGAGGCCAGCGAGCCCGGCAACGGACAGCACCCAATCGGGCTTCGCCTCGGCGATGCGCCGACGGGCGCGCAGCACGGCATGAGCCCGGGTCAGCTCGTGGGTCGGGGCGCGGACGTCCATGCCGGCGTCGTGGAGGACGAGGTCGTCGAGGTGGACAAGTTCGCCGTCGAGCCACAGACTGGCGCAGGCATCAGTGAAGTGCATCCGGCTGATCGCGCCGTCGCGTATTGGGCTTTTGGCCAGCCGCTCGTCGAAGCGGGCGAGCGCATCCTCGGCGACGGCGAGCGGCCCGGCGAGCTGGGCCCAAGGCAGCGGTTCGGGGATTTTGTAGCTGGGCAGCAAGGTCTTGATAACCTTAACAGGAAGCGGCGCAACGGAAGCTAACATGGCTTTGGCTTCCGTCATAGCGAGGCCTGTTCCCGGCCAGCTCTCCTAATCGAAACCACCGCTTATCGATGGTGTTGGGAAATCGCGTTTCCAGGCCCCTGAGGTCGACCAAAGGTCGTCCCTCCTCCTCTGTTGCGGGGGAGCCTGTTCTTCCCGGATGCTCTGTCATCTCGAGTGCCCGCTTGGCGCCAACTATGATAGGCTGGCGTTGCGATGTCGAGGTGAAACGCATGAACGAGTTTAGGCGAATTACGCAAGATCCTGCCGTGATGGGCGGGAAACCCTGCATACGTGGCCAGCGCGTTACCGTCGGCATGATCGTCGGCCAGATCGGCGCCGGCCGCAGCATCGATGCGCTGCTTGCCGACTATCCCTATCTCGCGCGCGAGGACGTGCTTGAGGCCTTGCGCTACGCCGCCTGGCGGGCCGAGGAGCGCGAGGTCGATCTGCAGCACGCATCCTGATGCGATTCCTGATTGACATGAACCTGTCGCCGAGCTGGGTTCCTTTCCTTCAGAACGCGGGGTTCGAAGCGGTGCATTGGTCGGCGGTGGGTGCGGTGGACGCGTCTGATCGCACGCTGATGCAATGGGCGGCCGGGCACGATCATGTAGTGGTGACCAACGACCTCGATTTTTCGACGATCCTTGCCGCGACGCAGCGCCGCAAGCCGAGCGTCATCCAGATTCGGGCCGATTTGCTGACGCCAGTGGCGATCGGCAGCGCCGTGCTCCGTGCAATCGCACAAACCGAGCGCGAGCTCGCCGAAGGCGCCTTGATCTCCATCGATCTCGACCGGGCGCGGGTGCGTATCCTCCCGCTCGGGTCGTAAATTTCATGACAGGGGCGGAAATCAACCCGCAGAATCGGCGATTCTGGCGCCAAGGCACCTGCAAATCCCGTCCGCCCAGGCCCCGGATGGATGAGAGACGACCACGTCAGCCCAGCCCCCTCCCCTTCCGCCGTTTTTTCGGTTGGCGCCGGTCGTCTGCGCGGACGCGATCGAGGTCAGGCGTCGTCGAATAGACCGTCACGAAGTACCTTATCGGCCCCCCCCCCGCGCATTGCTGCGGGCACGCAGCTTCCGGCCAAAGTCGACACCAACATCAAGCAGAGTCACCCCGGTATCGTCGAGTTCGGCGTTGCTTCCTCGTACAGGCTGTCGCGGAACGCCTTGTCGGCAGGTTTGCCGTTTTGCGGATTGGCCTTTGTCCTCAAATCGCGACAAAACTGGACGCCTAGGTCGACCAGGGACGGCCTGCCCTGCTCGCGCTCATGGGCCAGCGCGTCGGTTTCCGGCTTCTTGATATGGAAGGCCATGAGGCGCTCCTCCAGCGCGTATCGTGTATCCTTATACAACATTCCGGATGCATCTCGTGAAGGCCGAGGATTCTCGCCAAATCTGATGGAGAAGTTCATAAGAAGTCGGCGGAGGCCTAAATTATTATGGTTAACGTTCTATGAGCGCCACCCCTCTTCGCATTCCCGATGCGGCCTCAATCGAGGCCGTTCTGGCAGGGCTAGATCCCGCCTCGGCCGACGCGGATCTCATGCCCGCACTCGCCGCGGCCTTTCCGAGTTTCGATTTCAGCCTAGCCCACGTCGACGATGATTACTGGCGCGACACCCGATCGGTCATTCGACCCGACTGCACCCGAGTCGGGGAGCTGCGGCAGTGGATGACGGCCGAACTCGTCAAAGATTGCGGGGATATCAAGGCGCTCTGGACGCGCCTGAGAGACACTGATCTGCAGATCACCGAGTGGCGCGGGACCCGCGCCTTCGTCTTCGCCCCGACCGGATCCGGGGCCGCCGATTATATCCAGATCGCACTTGGACGAGAAATCGAGTGGCGCGCTGGTCCGATCGTTAATCCGGACTATCGACCTTGGGGCGAAGAGGATCTGCTCGATCCCAGTTGGCCCAGCCAGTCTCTGCCCGAGACGGAGCGGCTCGCCGGTCCAGTCTACCGCCTGCTCGACCGCGCCGGCGGCGCATTCGTCCATATCCGCAGTTTCCTCGATCGCTGCAGTCGTGTCGAGCGCGAGAAGCGGGAGGCCAAGCGGCCCGAGATCGAGCGGCGCGTGATCCGTGAAGTCGGGCCTCAGGGAACGCGCGAAACGCCATTCCTCGATGCGGTTCCCGACTGGTTCGAGTACGTGCCGCGCGAGGTGCGCTTCATTCAAGACTGGGAGGGATCGAGCGCCCGCGCCCATCGCGTCTTTGAGCATTGGGCGCTCGATGTTCGAGATTATAGCCACAGGGGCGAGCGCGAAGTCGGTTTCATCCCCCGGCCGCTGAAGCCCCCGAAGGAGCGGCTGCTCATGTCATCGGATGTTTCGGTGCATCTCCTGATGGATCGGATTGAGGCCTTGGACAGTGAGGTCGGCCTGTCCTTCGGCTGGTTCTTCCTGATGACCCACGGCCATTGGGTTGATTCCGACATCGGCATGGCGATTGCGCAAGCCTGAAGGCGCAGCGCATTCGCCTGCCCGATCCCGACGCTCGCGTGCTGCTGCGCTGGGCGGATCGAAGCTACGGCTTTTGATGGCGCCGTCCATGGACGATCTTAGGTAGACTTCATGAAGGCCGATTCGGCCCAATTCAAGAAAGTTGACCGCGGTCAACTTTGGCCGGTCTCGCGCGCGAGTTGGCCAGAGCAAACGGATGAGGGGGCGGGCACGTCGAATCTCCCAAGTTGACCGCGGTCAACTTTTCCATTCGCATGTGGCAAGCTGAAGTGACCGGTTAAGGATTCGTTTACCCTTTAATTGTTGCGCGACCGCTCAGAATCGGGCGTAGTTGCCACGCTTTGCGCATGCCCCGCATCCGAAATTCGTAACTACGCGAGAAAGCCGTGGCCCTGAACGACCAACAAGCGATGGCGTCAATCCCATCTGCCGCACCCCAGGCGATCCACGATACGATCGCGGCAGACGCGCGGGAACTATCCGCGAAACTTCACGCCCACCGAACGAAGCTGTTCCCGCCAAAAGCACGCAAGCATCTTCGCCGGTTCACATCTGGCGAAGTCGCTAAACTCGTCGGTATCAATGACGGTTACCTCCGCCAATTGTCGCTGGAGGGTAGGGGCCCTCAGCCGGACACCAGTCCATCGGGTCGAAGATCGTACACATTCGAGGACATCCAAAGCCTTCGTGCTTATCTCGACGAATCCGGCAAGGGCGTGCGCCGATACCGACCGCATCGCGTCGCGGGCGAACAGTTGCAAGTCATTGGCGTCGTTAATTTTAAGGGAGGATCGGGTAAGACCACCACCGCCGCGCATCTCGCTCAACATCTCACACTGCAGGGCTATCGAGTGCTCGCAATCGATCTCGATCCGCAGGCCTCGCTCTCCGCGCTGCACGGCTATCAGCCAGAGTTTGACGTCGAAGAGAACGGAACTCTCTACGGCGCCATCCGCTATGACGACGCGCGTCGCGAGCTGAATGAGATCATTCGGCAGACTTACTTTTTGGGGCTCGACATTGTTCCCGGCAATATCGAACTGATGGAATTCGAACATGAAACCCCGAAAGCTTTAGCTGCGCGCCAGTCGGGTGACCCGCTTTTCTTCGCCCGCGTTGCGCGTGCCCTCGCCACGGTCCAGGACCGTTACGACGTCGTCGTGATCGATTGTCCGCCTCAACTTGGATTTCTCACGCTCTCCGCGCTCTGTGCAGCAACCGCAATTCTGATTCCGGTGCATCCGCAAATGCTCGATGTCATGTCGATGTGCCAATTCCTAATCATGACATCCGACCTCCTTGCCGTCGTCGCCAAGGCGGGCGGCAACATGAATTACGATTGGATGCGCTATCTCGTCACGCGCTATGAGCCCGGCGATGGACCGCAGGCCCAAATGGTCGGCTTCATGCGCTCGCTGTTTGGCGACCGCATGGTCACCAATATGATGCTGAAAAGTACGGCGATCTCGGACGCCGGCATCACGAAGCAAACGCTCTATGAGGTCAGCCGCGATCAGTTCACACGCGCTACCTACGACCGCGCGATGGAATCGCTGGATAGCGTCAACGGCGAAATCCAAAGCCTTATCCAGGCTGCATGGGGGAGGGCCTAATGGGTCGAAAAAACCTGCTTGCTGAGCTGATGGACGACAAGTTGACCGCGGTCAACGAACAGCCGTCAGGTGAGCCTAGCGACAATTGGAGACCATCCCAACCAACACACGGGTCGCGCGGGGCAGTCGGTGCCATGAGCCGTTCGCTCGAGATGTTGTCCGCGGAGCGCGATGCCGCCAAGGCCTTGACCGAACGACTCACCGCCGGTCAAACCGTCGTTGAAATCGCCCCAGATTTGATTGATGCCTCGATAGTTCCGGATCGCATGACGAGCGTCGACGAGAAGCACTCCGCTCTCGTCGAATCGATACGCGCCAATGGGCAACTGGTTCCGATCCTCCTTCGCCCGCATCCGACCAGCCCAGGTCGGTTTCAGATTGCCTACGGCCATCGTCGCGTCCGTGCGCTCGCCGAACTTGGCCGCCCCGCGCGGGCCGTGGTTCGTGACCTCAGCGACGAAGACCTGGTGGTAGCACAAGGCAAGGAGAATGGTGAGCGGGAGGATCTCTCCTTCATTGAGCGGGCAACATATGCCACCGCTCTCGAGGATCGTGGATTCAAACGTGAGATCATCATGGCGGCGCTCAGCGTCGACAAGACGGAGCTCTCCCGCCTCATCACTGTCGCGCGGACCCTTCCACGGAGCCTAGTCGATGCGATCGGGCCAGCGCCGAAGACCGGCCGCCGGCGCTGGATGGAGCTCGCAGAGCGGATTGTAGGTCGCCACGATCAAAAGGCATTGGCTGACAGCATTGCTAGCGATCGTTTTGTGCGCGCCACTTCCGATGAACGGTTCGCGATAGCGTTCGCCGCGCTCGCGCCCCGCAAGCCAAAAGCTCCACGGCCGACAACTTGGGCCGATGACGACGGCAAGAAGATTGTGAAGATTGAACGTCGCGAAGGTCGCGTCACGCTAGCGCTCGACGAAAAGGCCGCGCCTGCGTTTGGAGACTTTGTGATTTCGCGGTTGCCGGAACTCTACCGATCTTTTCGCGAGGGGCGCACCGATGAATGACATCACGCGTGTCGCCGCTTTGGATATGGCGCCGACCGGACCTCTCATGGTCGGGCAGCGCGATGCGTACCCGCGTTTCCGTCCTCTAACCGTAGGAGCATAGCGGAAAAGAAAAAAGGCCCCCGGAACGTCTCCGTCCGAAAGCCTTCTCTCGTCACGTTTGGCGACTGACAGAGAATCACTTTCGCGAATCGCAGTCAAGCGTCTTTAGCAACGGCGCCGTTTCGGCGAGCAGATTTTCTTTGCCCGCATGAGGCAAAGACATGCAGTCACACTCCCCAACGACGCCCTTTGGGCGGCGATCGCTGACGCTTGCCCATGTGACAAGCCAGATGGTTGCAACGGAGCGTCCTCCCGAAAAGATCGTACACAAATGGAAGATCTTCCACGCCATCTGCACGGCGCGGCCGCGCCTTGGGGTATCGGAGCGTTCGCTCTCGGTCCTAAACGCGCTGCTGACCTTCCATCCCGAAACCGCCCTGACGGGGGAGGATGATCTGATCGTCTTCCCCTCGAACCATCAACTCACTCGGCGAGCGCACGGCATGCCGGCATCGACGCTGCGGCGTCATCTCGCAGTGCTGGTTGACGCGGGCCTGATCGTTCGGCGCGACAGTCCGAATGGCAAGCGCTATGCGCGGAAGGACAATGCCGGCGAAATCGAGCTCGCCTTCGGCTTCGATCTGTCGCCGCTGGTCGTGCGCTCGGAGGAGTTCGAGAGCCTGGCGGCCGATATCGAAGCCGAGGCCCGCGCGCTCAAACTCGTACGAGAGCGCATCACGCTCTGCCGGCGCGACATCGCGAAGATGATTGCAACTGGCATCGAGGAAGCCGTTCCGACGCGAAGGGGAGGGCAGGGGCCTGCCGATTGGCAGGTCGTGCATGCTGCCTTCCGCGCGATCGTCGACCAGATTCCGCGTACGGCTACGCGCCAGGAGCTCGAGCCGATCGCCGACGAGTTGTCGCAGCTCGCCGACGACGTACTCAATCTTCTGGAAGAGCACATCAAATCCAAGAATCCGAGCGCCAATGAGTCCCATTCTGAGCGCCACATACAGAATTCAAAACCAGAGGCCCCTATTGATCTTGAACCTGTCCTTCGAGAAGGCAGGGCGGCGGGAGCTGAGCCCAAACCTCAACCCTCGCGAGTCGGGGAGGGGGCGTATCCGTTAGGAATGGTCCTGAGTGCGTGTCCTGACATCGTCGATTATGCGAAGGGTGGGGTTTCGAACTGGCGCGATTTCCTGGCCACAGCAGCCGTCGTACGATCAATGCTGGGGATCAGTCCGAGCGCCTGGGAGGAGGCTCAAAAGGTCATGGGCGAGGTGCCCGCCGCCATTGTCGTCGCGTGTATCCTGCAGCGCGGGACGGCGATCAATTCCGCCGGCGGTTATCTGCGCGGCCTGACGCGAAAAGCCGAGGTCGGCGAATTTTCGCTTGGCCCGATCCTGATGGCGCAGATCAATTCTCGCCGGCGAGACAAGCAGCGGGCGTAAGGCGATGAGGCGCCGTTCCCAGGTTGCCTTTTTCGTGTGATCAAATTACCCGCGCTAATCCGGCTGCTGCGCCGGGTCGACGCAAAGCGTTCGGAGAGATCGTCATGGCAAAACACCCTCCAATCATCCTCACGCCGTTCTTCCAGCCTCGGGATGAAGGCGCCGCGGAGCCGCGGATGTACGTGGCGGGGTTCGCGGACGAGGCGGGCGAGGCCTGGGGGACGCTGATTCCGTTGGATGCGGAGATGGTCGAGCACGCTGTTCTGGGACTTCAGACATTCACAGTCTGGTGCAACTCCGACGGTCGCATCCAACCGCAGCCGAGCAGCGCCAGTCTGTTTGAAGAGCTCTTGGAGAAAGGCCAATTGGAGGAGACGCCTCTCGATGAACTCGTCGCCGAAGCCATCGAGCAGGGCAAGAATGAACCCAATGATGACATCCTTGATATGTTCGAGACTCTGCATGAACGGCTGGTGCGGGCGGAGGGCATGGTCGCTGACGAGATCGCGCGGCGCAGGCGATGACCCTTCGCGGCGCGCGTGCGTGGCTCAGTGCTGTTGGGCCAGCTTGTATTAACGCGAGCACCGCGACCGCGGGCGGCCGACACCCAGACCGGTCGATGAAAACATAGAAACCGACGACCGGACCGCGCTCCGACTAGTCTTAAGCTTCGCCGGAGCCGGAAAACAGCGCCGTCGGTGGCATCGCGCGCGGCGGCGGGAGGGTCCGACCGCCCGGGGCTCCCGGTCGGCTCTTGAGATCGTATCGCTGGGCTAGGTCGAGTAGCCGCCGCTTGGTGAATGGGTCCGCGTTCTCCGCCAGATCGCGCGCCCGCTGCGCGAAGCCCCTGTAAAACTCTTCCACGCCGCCACCCCGCAACTTCACTGAAAATCGGATTTCAGTGTGAGACGCGCTCCACGTCAAGCGGTCTGGTGTATGCGGACAATTTTCGTCGATCTACTTGTGCTCGCGGCGCACGCGGAACTAAGCTGGTCCCGGCAGGCAAAAACCATGACTCCGCTCTACCTCAGCCGGAAGTTTTGCCCGAAGTGCGGTAAGCCGATGACGGCCGTGCCCGACGACGTCCCGCCCGGACGGCCGCGCTACATCTGCCTGGTATGCGAGGACGATCCGCTGCGCGATCCCGCCGCCTGGAAGTGGGCGGAAAGCCCGCTGCGAGCGCCGGCCAAATAACGTTCGAGTTGAAATCGAGCCCGGCAGCCGGATTGCTGCAGCGGCCGATTGTGCTCACAACCCTCTCCGACGATGGGGCGTGGCACCCCGAAGGCCCAGCTTCGTTCCATCGCGCGTGCCGGCGGAATCATCCCGGACTCGGGGCCGGCATGCCCAGCGACGCTAGCATCTGTTTCACGCCTCGCAGCACGGTCGGTCGCATGGATGCGGAGGGCGGGGTTGCATCCAGATGGCGAGTACGTCGTTCAGAATCCGCTTGTCGGTGGCCTTCGTATAAATCGGCTGTTTGCCGGGCCGCGGCTTGTCTTGTAGCCCTTCAAGGCCGTGATCGGCATAGCGGTGCCGCCAAAGGCTGACAATCCGTGGCTGGACGCCGACTTCTTTGGCGATCGAGCGGGTGCTGCGCCCGTCCGCCGCCAACAGAACTATCCGCGCCCGCTTCAAATCCCGCTGCAACGTCACCGGCGAGCGACAACACGCCTCAAGCACCTTGCGATCTTTCCGCGAAAGGTGGACTTCTCTTGCTTCGGGGATCATCCCGACCTTGAATCACGACTCACGGTCCAAGAAAAGTGGGTACTAGCGCTGGCCTCACGATCCCGCCGGCTCTGCTCACTCGCGCCAACGAGGTGATCGAGTTGCGCGTCGCAACGCTAATTTCGGCCGCCCGAGAGAGAATCGCCGCCATCAATTGCGCCGGACTTTGATCAACTTTTGCTGCCTGGCTGCGGAGCTCACGGTAAACTGCGGGCGGAAGCAGAACGTTGGCGATGATGAGGATTCCCGGAGCGGACGTGTTGGCGGCGAGCTGCTGCTGCAGGATGCTATCGAACTGGCGCATGCGACGCCATTTCTCGGACGCCATTAAACTCGTTGTGTTCGCGACAATCGGACAATAGGCCGCGATAATCACATTCGTCAGCTCAGCGTACGAAATGTTGGGCTTCTCGATCTGCAGCTTGTTGATCAGGTCGTTTATTTCGTTGGCAAGATCGGCACTATTGCCGGACGTCACCAGTTTTACCTGAAAGTCGGTGAGAAGATTAGGAGCTGCGCGCCAGGTCCAATTTCAGGGCAGTCGAGGCCAGCCGCGTGGCCGCGCCCCGGCAGGCAGACGAATAGACCACTCAGCAGGAGTACGAACGCCCAGCATTTCCATCGAAGAACTAACGATAATAAGGGCGTTGCGTCCGGAAATGCCGTAGTAGCGGCACTCGCTCTGCGAAACATTGTGCTTCTCCGGCGATTGTTTGATCCGGCGCATTTTTTCAGAAATTGATTGGGTAGAGCCAGTTCGACCATGAATGGGTACGGATCGAAATCTTGCGCAGCGCAGCCCAAGCGCCGTATTCACCGCTCGTGTAAATGGCCGCAGTGCCTTGCGCGCCGATTGGGAATTCCGGCTGGTTTGTGCCGTCTAGAAGGAGCTTTACCGCGTATTGACCTTGGGGGACATTGGGGGCGGGCTGTTGGAATTTTGGAATTTCGTCGCTCGGGAGGTATTGGCCCACTCCATTGCCGCGCCAAATGCTGTCGACTTTTCCAGAGAAGATTTGGCCGGGATAGAGGTCGAACGAAACCTCGACCGGTTGCCCTGGCCACACATATTTGAGGTTCTCCTGAAAGAAAGTTGCGAGCACATAGCGATCAGCCTCCGCGATCAAGGCCGCGATGCCGCCAATACGAACGATGCCGGACACCATTCCTGGGCGGACCTGCAGATTGAGAATGCGGCCGTCCTCCGGAGCGACTAGTGTCGTGTTGTCCAAATAATATTGTGCCAGACGAAGTTGCGCTTCGACATTGGCGACGGTGGTGTTGACGCCCTCGATTTCGGATTTGTACCTGACTTGAGCACGTTCCAGCGCGGCCTCCGCTGCGTCATTGGTCGCCTGCGCAGAGTTAACTCGCGAGAGCCATTGTTCGACTAGGTCCTCGCGAACCGCTTGCTCCTCGGCCAGCTTGTCGAACATCCGTTTTTGATATTGCTGGTACTCGAGATCAACCTTGGTCTTCGTCGCGTCTTGCGCCGCGACTGCGACGTCTAGCTTCAAAACTTTGACATTTTGTTTGGCCTCGGCGAGTTGTGCTTCGAGCTGCTGTACCTTGTATTCGTAGGGACGGCGGTCAAATTGGAACAGCGGCTGGCCCTTTTTCACGGGCGTATTCTCTTCGACGAGCACGGCGGTCACAAGGGTGGGCTCGGGCAGACGTGGGATGAGCTGGATTGTGTGCTGCACCACCGTGGCGTTGGTGGAGTTAGGTGTCACGAATCTCAAGCCGATAACGAATATTAGCAGGAGGTGGAGAACAACAAGGCCAAAGACGAGGCCCCAGGCGGGGGTGAGCCTCAGCAACCTGAACTTGAAGAAGACAAGCCAGAAGATTGTAAAGCAGACGATGAGAATGAGAAGTCCGGCGGTCATAACGGCGCACCTTTGTTAGGCGGCCCTCCCGCGTCGGGCGTCGTGGCCTCACCTTTGAGGCGCGCAATGATCGCGTCGGTTTCGCGTCTTGCTTCCTTCGGCAGATTACGAATGTCGATGATATAGGTTGGCTTGAACGCCCAGATAAATGCCTGGATCCACGGCACGACGGCCAGGAAGCCGAGCCATCCCATAGCATAGACTGCCTCAGCCTCCGGGTGCTTGCGCGCAATGGCGATGCGACCTGGAAGTCCGAGGATGAATATGAGAACGCCGATGCAGGCTGCGCCGATGACGGCGAGGCTTACGAACGTCACGTAGTCCCAAAAGCCGACGCTGAAGCCGACAAGAGCATCCATTACGGTTACTCCCTCAAAAGCGCAGCACGGCCGCCGGCATTGCTACACGGCGGCCTTTGTCGCATGCGGAGCGCGGGCTACGGCGCGACATCCGATCGCGGTTATCACCAATGACATTCCCCACATGAAAAGGTTGATGCCAAACAGTAGCCCAAGCGTCCATGCCGCCGTGCCCGGCCAGCCCGACGCGATGATCGCGGATAGGATGAGATTGACCACTCCACCGACCACCAGCCAGATCCATGATCCAAGTACGCTGCGGTGTTGGATCGCGGTGATGATCTGTGTGATCCCTTGCGCGGCGAAATACACGCCAACGACGAGCGTGAGAGAGAGAGAATGCCGGCAAGCGGCCGCGAGATCAGATAGACGCCGGCAGCAATCGATAACACGGCAGTGAGCAGGGACCACCAATATAGCCGGGTACACGCTGAGCTGTGAACACGCTAGCGAGCCCAATGATGCCACCGAAAAGGAACAGCCAGCCGGCGAAAATCTCCACCGCGAAGGTTGCGACCATCGGCTCGACCGCCGCTATAAGCCCGAGCGCGGCCATGATCAGGCCTTGGATCAGGAACAGGACCCAATGACTGCGGATCGCCTCATTGACGTCGCGTCTGATATTGCCAACTTGTGCATTTGTGGTCGCCATGGCGTTCTCCTTGAAAGCCCGGAATTGGCTAGCTATCGGGTTGTCCAAGTCGAGAATATCGATCTTGCCGGTGAAGCGGAACGGCACCTGGTAGTCCAGATCGTCCACCGGCGTGCCGGTATCGAGGCCGACGTTGAAGGTCTCGTCCCACGGGAGCGTGGACGGGAGGCGCCGACGCGATCCAGCCGTCGTGATAGATCGCACGGGAACCGAACATCTCGAAATACTGCGTCGTCCGACGACCTGGCGCGTTCGCGCTGCTCTTGTCCCAAGTGTACGCCATGCTGACGCCTTCGATCGGCTTTTGCGCGATGCCGTTCACCGTCGCCGGCTCCGGCAGGCCCGCCGCTTCGAGGATCGTCGGCACGATGTCGATCACATGGTGGAACTGGTCGCGGATGCCGCCGGCGTCCTTGATGCGCGCGGGCCAGGCCATGGCCATGCCATTGCGGGTGCCGCCGGAGTGGGAGGCAACCTCCTTGGTCCACTGGTACGGCGTGTCCCAGGCCCAGGCCCAGCCCACCGCGCAGTGTGGGTAGGTCTGGTCGGTGCCCCAGGCGTCGTAGAACTTCATGTTCATTTCCACCGTCGGGTTCACGCCGTTCGCGACAGCGAACTCGCTGTACAGGCCATGGAGCGTGCCTTCGGGGCTCGAGCCGTTGTCGCCGCTGATGTAGACGATCAGCGTGTTGTCGAGCTTGCCCGCGTCCTCGACGGCCTGGATGACACGACCGATCTCGGAGTCCGTATACGCCAGGTACGCCGCATAGACGTCGGCCTGCCGGATGTAGAGCTTCTTCGCCTCGGGCGAGAGCGTGTCCCGCTGCGGAAGGTCTTTCGGCCAGGCGGTGAGCTGAGCGGTCTGCGGAATCACGCCGAGCTTCTTCTGGTTGGCGAAGATCGTATCGCGCAGCTTGTTCCAACCCTCGTCGAAGAGGTGCATTGCGCTGATTCTGTCGGCCCATTCCTTCGTCGGGTGATGCGGCGAGTGCGTGCCGCCGGGCGCGTAATAGATCATGAACGGGCGGTCGGGCTGCACCTCGTTCAGCATCTTGACGCGCGCGATCGCCTCGTCGGCCATGGCGGTGAACAGGTTCCAGCCGGGCTGGCCAAGATAAGGCGCGATGGGTGTGGTGTTGCGGAACAGGTTGTTCGGCTCCCATTGGCTGGTGTCGTCGCCGATGAAGCCGTAGTAGTCGAAGCCCTTGACGGGTCCGGTCGCCCAGTTGTGGAAGGGACCGGCCTGGCTTCCCTCCCACTGCGGCACGTTGTGGTCCTTGCCGTACCACGACGTGTCATATCCGTTTTGCCGGAGGATCTCGCCGATGGCGACGGCGTCGCGTGGGATGACGCTGTTGTAGCCGGTCGCCTGATCGACGACGACGCCGGTAGCCACCGAGTGATGGTTGCGGCCGGTGAGGAGCGCGGCGCGCGTCGGCGAGCACAGCGCCGTGGTGTGGAACGCCGTGTAGCCCAGACCCGTCTGGGCGATGCGGTCCAGGGCCGGCGTCGGAATTACGCCGCCGAAGGTGCTGGGCGCCCTGAAGCCGACATCATCGGTCATGATCAACAGGATGTTCGGCGCGCCCTTGGGCGGCACGGTGAGCGCCGGCCAATACGGCTTCGACTGCGCGGCGTTGGAGTCGATCTGGCCCCTGAACGGTTGTGGCGGTGGCGGCAAGTATCTGCCGTCGATGGTGGTGGCGCCGGGCGAGCCGGGTGTGCCGGTCATTTGCTGGGCTCCTGCGGGAGCGCAGGCCAGCCCGTCAAGATGGCGGCCGATATCAACGTATTCGTGTTCCTGCCCATCGCATTCTCCGACGTTGTCAGCAGACTCGCATGATTTGATGGTCGGTGACTTGACATGGGCGACCTCGGACCGCCGCGTGCAGCGAACGCATCCTAGGCGCCTTCACTTCCGGCCGTTTCTGTCGGTTTCTTGTTCAGTCACCTTACTGAAGGTGGCAGGCCCCGACTATGCAATTTCGGCAGCATGGCTTTCTCCCTTGTCGCCGCTTCAAGCGCAAAAACGGCGGGCTTTGGAGTGCCCAGTTTTGTAGCTCAGATTGGTACCTACACCCGCGCCGAAGATGGCTCGTACACCGGCACCATCAAGGCGCTCTCGCTCAACATGAAGGCGCGCTTCCTTCCGGCCGAACCCTCCGAGAACGAGAAGGCTCCGGACCTGCGCGTGCTGGCCGGCAACGTCGAGATAGGCGGCGCGCGGCAGCGGATTTCGAAAGAGAACACCGTACACCGTCTATCACTCGGTGAAGCTCGACGACCCGTCCTTCCCGGCGCCGATCTATGCGAACCTCGTCGCGGTCGATGACGGCTACGCGCTGGTCTGGTCGCGCTGACCCGCAAGCTTGCGGCGTCTCGCCTTGCGCGAGGCGCCGCGGCTTCTCCTCCATGAGATTATGCGGAGTGCCGCGGTCCGCAACGTGCTGGAAATCCGGCACTCAAAGCACACCGCTCCGCATAACGCTCAGCTCCGCATAATCGGCTTATGCGGTACACCTCATAAAACCGAGTTCGGCGCTACCTGGAAGAAGACCGCCCGCGACACCGATCGCGAATACCTCTCGGTCAAGCTCGACGATCCGAGCTTCCCGGCGCCGATCTACGCCTCGCTGGTGAAGGTCGAAGGCGACGAGGGCTTCACCCTGATCTCCGCAACGGCGACTGATCGATCTGGATCATCCACCCCGCCTCTCCGGAGGCGGGGCTTTTTGCGTGTGCGTCCGGCATGGGCATTGACTTGGAGGTGGAAGTCCTCTCGTGAGCTGGTCACAGTGAACGAAGCGAACCGCATAGCGTCGGGCCGCGAGGACGGCGTGAAGGAAGCTGGAACGAAGCTGCAGGCCGACGATCAGGAACCGGATAGAAGGCGGAGCCGAGCAGGGCGAGCGGGACGTAACCGCGAAGCTCTCGTGACCAAGGCCAGGCGACGTAGATCCGGCGGTCGTGCAGCGAAGGTCAATGTACTTACCCGGGGAGATCTCGCCTTGCGCCTGAAAGGGCGACGACGGCCGTGAGGCCGTTGGAGCGAGAAGTCAGCAGAGGCCATAGTAGTCCCGCCGAAGCCTCGGCGAAGGCGGGACGAAGGGCCGAACGATGGGAAGGGCGAAACGCCCATGCACCTCGGGGGAATTATGCCGCAGAAGTCGGATGAAGGTCCGAGCGCTCGAACGGCCGAAGCGGTGAAGCCGCAGGGACCGGTCGGGCGTGTGGAAGCGCCCTCGACTGGTAATGGAAACGCCTGGGAAGCAACGAGCTGATGGAGCGGGTGTGTGCAGCCCGAAGCTGATATCAGGACGCCGCCGCCTCAACTAACCCGCCGACATCCTCAACTTTCCACTGCTGCATCTGGATAGCCGGGCCGATTGGACACACTGGCTGCAGGCGGCGGGGCTCGACGGTGCTGATGTCATGCACGGTCCGGTGCTGAACCGCGCGAGCACGGTGATCGACGCCGCGATCAACGGCCAAGGCATCGCGCTCGCACATATCGACCTTGGCGGCCTGGGATATTATCAACGGACGGCTGGTGCGGCCGTTTCCTGAATCGCTCCGCCTTTCGAAGACCTACTGGATCGTTTGCCCGAAGGCCACCGCAACACTGCCGAAGATCGTGACGTTCCGCGACTGGCTGCTTGCGGAAGCGTCAAGCGATCTGCGCGAGCTCAAGAAACTCGGCTGGTCGTTGCGGCCAATGAAAGAGAAGGGCGACTGATTTGGAACAAGTCTAAATGCTGTTCCGGGGCGTGAGCTCTACGATCACTCTTCAGCGAGGCCCCTGCTTGTTGCATGTCTCCCGATTGACCTTCTGAAGGCCCTGGCTCTACTTGCCGCCATGGGGAAAGCGATCTCCCCATGAGGCGACAAGCCCAAGAATCGCGTCCAGTTTTCGAAGGACGCAGCATGCCCGCTATCAGGCCTCTCTTCTCAGAACGGCTTCGAACCGATTGGCGCAGTCCAGCGGGGGCCGCCAGCCGTTGCGCCTCCTGTCACGGAGGGAATCTCGCAGGCGGCAAGGCAGCCGCCCGAGCTGCCGGGCAACAAGAGCAATACATCGCGAAGGCACCTCACGACGACAGGTCCGCCGTGCGGTCGGGAGGCGGCGTGACCGCGATGGCGCAGGTCGCTTATTTCCTGAGTGATAGTGAAATCCCGGCTCTAGCCTTGTTCGGCGAAACTCCTTCTGAAACCCTGCGACGTCCCGTCCAGTACTCATTCACTCGTCTCGATTGTCCTTCGTCGCTGCGGTCTATTGAACCTGCGAGGTACCTGAGCTGAGTTCTCTGGGTCGGACATGAGTTGGCCGCGTATGAGCGTCGGGACGATTGCAGAAAAGCTTCACGATGAAGCAAGAGATTCAAATCACTTCCAATTCGACATTTGAAGGCACGTCAGGAGACTCACATAACTGGGCGTTCCGCCGATGCTCTCCTGGGATGCACAGCTCGTGCGCGTCGCCGCCGGGATTGTTTTTGTAAGACACTATGCAAAAACGGCAAAAGCAGGAGGCGTGCACGCCGGGAGATTGTGGCATGGAAGGCACAGTCTCTCGCTAATGATACACGAGCAGGAAAGCGTCGATTTCGCACAGACGCGCTGTGGTAGTATCTACTCATTTCCGGTCTTCGCACGCCGGTTCGTTCTTCAGTTGTGACAGGAGGGCCGTAGAAGAGCGGGAGGATTTGGCAGATGAAGAGCGGGAAATCGGTATCAGCGGCCGCGTTCGGTTGGCGGCTGGGCGCCGCGGCAATTGCCGCGTTACTCGTGCTCCCCGACGCGGCGCGCGCCGATCAAGACGGCATCAGTTTTTGGATACCTGGATTCTTTGGCAGCCTTGCGGCCGTGCCCCAGCAGGCGTCGGGCTGGTCGGTGACCACGATTTATTATCATACCTCGGTTTCCGCCGGTGGCGACGTGGCGCGGGCGCGCGAGATCACGATCGGTCGCATTCCTGCGAACCTGAACGTCAACGTGAACGCCAACGTCAATGCGAATGTGAATCTTGGCCTTGTGGCCGGGACCTACACCTTTGCGACACCGGTGCTGGGCGGGCAGGCCTCTGCCAGCCTGTTGGCGACCTACGGCTCCAACTCCACATCGCTTGCGGGATCGCTGGTGGGGACATTGACGGGACCGGGCGGCGCCACGTTCCCCTTCTCGCGCTTCGACAGCATCGACAGCTCGATCATTGCATTTGGCGATCTGATCCCGCAGTTCGCGCTGCGCTGGAATGCCGGTGTTCACAACTACATGACCTATATTACCGGGGACATCCCGGTTGGCGCCTACCAGTCAACCCGTCTCGCAAATCTAGGGCTCGGGCACGGGGCGATCGACGCTGGCGGCGGCTACACCTATTTCAACCCACAGACCGGGCATGAATTTTCGGGAGTGCTCGGATTTACCTACAACTTCGTAAACACGGCTACGCAGTATCAAAGTGGCGTCGACATGCACTTCGACTGGGGCGCGTCGCAATTCCTGACCAAGCAGTGGCAGGTCGGCCTCGTGGGTTACGCCTATCAGGAACTCGGCTGCGACAGTGGCTCCGGCGATCGCGTCGGCTGCTTCCGGTCGCGGGTGCTCGGCGTCGGACCGCAGGTCGGCTACATTTTCCCGGTCGGAGACATGCAGGGATATCTGAACCTGAAAGCCTACGGCGAATTCGCCAATGAAAATCGGCCAGCAGGCTGGAACGTCTGGCTGACGTTCAATCTTCAGCCTGCGGCGGCAACGCCCGCTGCGCCCACGAGGCCCAGGATCACGAAATAAAAGCGCGGTGCCAACCCGTCACCCTGTGACGAACGGAGCACCTGTTTGAACTAGCTGATCCTGAACCAGGCACGTGAGCTTGGCCGGTCTCGCGAGCGTGAAAGGGTGCACTGCAGAACAACGCTATCGCAATCAAGTCGATGGCGGCAACGCACGGAGCAGATTGCAGCTAGGCGACGATGGTGGATCGTTCTCGTGGGGATGCTGATCGCCTACCTGATGCTGGCCTATGTCATACTGCCCGCATTTTGGAGCCATCACGAACGCGAACCGGGTCTCGCTTCCTTGCCTCTGGTAACCCGTACCGCGAGTGGCATCCCGGGCGATCCGCTCAATGTCGGACTTATCGGCGGCAAGGAAGATGTCCCAAGCGCCATGCATGCAGCCGGCTGGTTCCGGGCCGATCCAATTACGTTGCGTACCAGTATCGAAATTATCGGCAGCGTGGTGCTTGATCGACCATACCATGATGTACCTGTCAGCCCGCTCTACTATGAAGGAATGAAGGAGCAACTCGCGCACGAGAAGCCGGATGGCAGAAGCGCGGATAGGCGGCACCACGTCCGGTTCTGGATGGTTCTTGAAAAAGGAACCGTTGGCCGTCCGGTCTGGCTGGTTTTAGTCACGTTCGATCGCGATGTCGGTCTCAGCCACGATACGGGGCAGGTGACCCATCACATCGCTCCGGACATCGATGCCGAACGCGACCTGCTGATGCGGATTTGCGGGAGGCAAGGCATAGCGCAAAATTTCTTCCAGATTTCCGGAACGGGCCCGACCTTGTTCGGCCGAAATGGCGAAGGCGATCCGTACCATACGGACAGAGAAATCCTCGTCGCGACGCTGGTGGTCGATGGTGCCAAGCGAACAGAATCGCGGGAGACAATTCCCCACCACCGCTGATAGTTCTGAAGGATCAGATCTGGTACGGCATCAGCGGTGCGGTCAGCCAATGATAGCGACGGTCTGTGTCACTCATATCACTTCGCCCGTGCGCGAAGATCGTCGGTGAGGCGAGTCAATTCACGGTCATTCGGGACGAGGCGAGAGAGTCGCTCAGCGTATTCGAGGGCGGCATTGATGTTTCCGGAATCGCGGTTGAACATAACGAGGACAGACAGCGTGTCGCGCTCGTCCGGATGCCGGGCCAGGTTCTCCTTCAAGACGTCAATCGATTCACCAATGCGGCCCGAGGAATGCAGCGCCACGGCGTAGACATAGGCGTAGCGCGACCGGTCAGGTTCGAGCTCGCTTGCTGCGCGGAATTCGTCAAGCGCGTCGTTCGGCCGCTTCTGCCTCGTCAGGGTGAGCCCGAGAGCATGGTGCAAGCCTGCGTCCTGGCGTGAAGACGTGATGGCTGTTCTCAGAATGCTTTCTCCGTCGCCATCGCGGCCAAGCTGCCGATAAAGGTCCGCCAGATTGATCGCCGCAGGCGCATATTGGGGGCTGAGCCGCAGGGCTCCCTTGTATTCGCTCTCTGCATCGGCCGTCAGCCCGCGCCGTGCGTAAAAGTTTCCGAGGGTCGCGCGGGCTTCGGGCCGGTCCGCGTTGAAGCGTTGCGCCGCAACCAACTCGGCCGCCGCTCGGTAAAATGCTGCGCGGTCAGAGACACCCTGGTTGGCAGGAGGCACGGCGGCCAAAACGGACACCGCCCTGATACGAACGCCGCGGCTTGGATCGGAAAGAAGCGGCGCGACGAGCGGCCAGATCCGGTCGCCCGGAAGGCCGTGGAGCATGTCAAGCGCGGCGATCCGCACCATCGGATCGGGATCGGCCAATCCCTTGCGGCCGAGCTCGATATTCGCGGGCGAAACCCGCGAATGAAGTTCGCTGAGTGCGCTCGCACGGGCGATTGCCGGCGCTGTGGGACTGGCCGCCACCATAGCCAGCAGCGTGGCCGCGTCGGTTCGGTCGGTCCAGGAAGCCTGGAATGCCTCGGCGTAATTCTGGAAACCTTTCCGGTCGGTCCCGTGCCAGCGCTCGATCGCGTCGGCCGCCCATTGTGCGGATTTGTCGGCGTGACAGTTGTTGCATGCGTTGGGGGTACCAAGCTTCACGGAGAGATCTGGCCTCGGAATTCGAAGGCTGTGGTCGTGCCGCCTGTCGACCACCATGTAGGTGCTGACAGGCATGTGGCATGACGCGCAGGTCGCTGCCGGGGTTACGCCCTGGTGGCGATTGTGTGAGGCAACTTCATACTTGTCGGAGGCGTGGCATTGTAGGCAAACGCCATCGCCTGGAGCGCGGAGTTTGGCGGCATGGGGTTCATGGCAGTCGCTGCAGGTGACGCCGGCCGCGAACATCTTGCTCTGCTTGAACGGTCCGTAATTGTAGACCTCGTCGCGCATCTGCCCGTCCGCATGATAAAGCCCGCGAGCAAGGAGGGAGACGGAGTGCGTGTCGGACAGGGGTTGTCCCGGCACCCAGTCTTCCGAAAATTCGCCGCGTCGCGCGTGGCACAGCCCGCAGGTCTCGACCTCCCTGCGTGTCGCCGCAGCGGCGACGCTGCGTTGCGGATTGCCGGTCTTCTGATCGGAGTGCCAAGTGACGCCATCGCGCTCGTTCAAGAAGACGGCCAGCCCTTTGCGCGGGTCATCATCTTTTCCAAACCAGCTCCGCTGGCTGTGCGCCCAACTGACGTGGCGGGAGCCCTTGCCGTGACATGCCTCGCAGCCGACGCTGATTTCCGCCCATGTCGTGTGGAAACGATCACTGGCCGCGTCGTAGTTCTTCTGCACGCCGGTTGAATGGCACTCCGCGCACATGAAGTTCCAGTTCTGATTGAGCCTAGTCCAATGCAGCACGTCGTCGTGCTTGATTTCTTCATTGGGATAGAGGTGAAGCCAGCGTTGACCGCCCTGATCCTTCGGCCGGTTGTCCCAGGCGATCGAAAGCGCCTGCAGGCGGCCATCCGGAAATTCGATCAGATATTGCTGCAAAGGATCAATGCCGAAGGTGTATTTGACCTCGAAGGTCGCAAGCTTGCCGTCGCGACCGTCGGTCTTGACGAAGAACTTGCTGTCCTTTTTGAAAAAGCGGGAATGGACGCCGAAATAGTCAAAACTGGCGTCGTCGAAATTGCCGAGCACGGAAGCGGCCGTAGCATGCTGCATGGCATGCTTGTGCTGGGATTCCTTCCACAACGCGGTTTCGGCCTGGTGGCACCCTGCGCAGGCTTCGCTGCCGACAAAGGCCAGGGCAGGGGACGCGCCGCTGCTGCGAAGAGCTTTGGGCAAGACGAATCCGTCCTCGGTGACGAACAGCAAGGTCACGCCGGCGAGGGCGGCGACTGTCGCCAGCACCACTATGCGGGTCGCCGACTTCCACGAGCGGCGGGGCGAGGCGCGCGCGCCATCGGCATGGGCGCCCGTCGAGGCCGAAGGGCGCCTCGAAACCCTATCGCTCCTGTCGGCTCTGATCTCCTTGCGCGCCACGAATTGTTACCCGCTGTATGGTTAAGAGGACTCCCAAAATCCTAATGCAGATCCGCGACGAGAAGTTGGGTCGAATCGACCTGAGTACGCTATGCAGTTTCGGCAGAAAGGCATGTCGGCCGGCCCAAGTCATCGCATTTAAGTCATCGAATGGATGCCTCGAAAGCCGGCGGCACCCCTGATGGGCGTCCGCTTCAATCGATGGCGTATCCTGGCGGAACAATATCGCCGATAGGATCAAACGGCTTGCGGGATTGGCCCCAAAGGGCAATGTCGAGCAGGCACACCGTGTGTTATCATGCACGCTCGGCGAGTGAGCAGGCACGGCAGCCTTGCTGCTCCCAACTGCGATGTGGAATCGGGAGATCGGAAATGTCACGCAGATCCAAGATTGTCTTGACCACGTTACTGTGTTTGCTGGTCGCGCTGGTTGTCAATCTGTCGCTGCCTTCAAGGGCGGCCGTCCGCGGAATGAGTTACCAGGACTTGCTGCGCGATCCCGATTTCACGCGCGCGGTCGAGACAATCGCCGAGCAATGCAGCGTCAACGTCGATCTCGCCAAGCTGAAGTGCCAAGGGGGATGATCCCGGCACCAGCATTGTCCAACGATCGGCTATTTCCCTGCCGCGCGCGTCAGGATGGTTGTCATCAATTGGGCCGTCGTCTGATTGGATACATCGGCCTGCCTCTTCAGTTCCCGATACACGTCTGGAGGAAGAGGAACATTGGCGATGATCAGTGCTCCCGCTGGCATCATGCTCGCCGCGATCTGCCGACATTGTTGAACTGGCGCATGCGCTCCCATTGCTCGGTGGCGGTGATCTCGGGCTTGCGGGCCACGACACGACAATAGGCAGCGATCAGGGCGTTCTGCACATCGGCCCATGAAATAGTGGGGCTAGCGATTTGCAGCCGGTTGATCGACTCGTGATCTCGTTGGCGAGGTCGACGCGATTTTCGGTGCTAAACAGCCCGCCACCAGAAACGTCGCCGATGAGATCGGGAACGGACCTCGAACCGATTTCTGGACATTCGAGATTCTCGGCGCCGTAGGATTGTCCGGTCGAGCAACTCAGCACTATAAAGACCACGAACACAAACCCGATGCGTCGTCGGCGGCGCTTGCATAAAGCCGTGATGGGCGAACCCGACAGTGCAAATTCAGGCGCGCGAGGGCGATGAAGCATTCCGAATGACATCAGCATGGCCAATCTCGAAGACGTGCTTGCGGAGGCAGTGCTACTGCTCGAACGGGAACACTCGCTTCCAATCGTTCTTCATGCTGATTTGATTACCGCCCAGCCGTCCTTCGTCGCCTCGTCAAAGAGCGCAGGCGTGACCTTGCTGTCCGGCAGACCTTGCGCAGGGCCGTAGGCGTACTCACGAACGGCATCGTCATGGAGCACTAGCATCTTTAGCCGCGCGCCGGCACCCGCACCCGTCCACTCCAGCATCTCGCGGTCGCCCGTGGAGTTGCCGAACGCGGCATACGGCCGACGGCCGATCATGAGGTGAATCCCTTCGGGCTTGCCGGCATTGTTCCAGTACCCGATATCGTCGCCCATGATGACGAGGATATTGGGCTTCCGCGGTTGCTGCGCTGATGCCGGCGAAACGATTGCCATTGTGGCTGTGAGCGCCGCGAAAAGCCCCAGGGCTTCTTAGTTTGCGCATGATCGATCCTCCAAACCCAGCTCGGACCCGGCTCGGCTGATCTGCGAGCTCTATTGGACCGTGGTCCAATAGAACCCGCATCATTTGAGTTGCCTCAGTAGCAAGGCGGGTAGGGGTAATAGCCACAGTAGGGATAGGCGGCACTTGCCGCCGCCGCACCCAGGGCAGCCCCACCCACCGCGGCGGCACCGACCGCTGCAGCACCGTAACCCCCGCGATACCATGCGCCGCGCGCCACATAGGGATGGTAGCCGACGCCGACAGCGCCGACGCGGCCGTACCCGACGCGATCGAAGCCGCCGTGGAAGCCGCCGGCGCGGAAGCCACCGGCGTGGAAGCCGCCGAAGCCGCCGGCATGGAAGCCGCCAGCGTGGAAGCCGCCGAAACCAAAGCGATCGATGAAGATCGCCGCCGGGCCGTCGCTGCCGGCCAGGTCGCCTTCGAGCACATCCACGTCGAACATCAGTCGGTCACCTTCGAGCTTCGCCGTCTTCAGCACCACGACGGCATCGCGGACTTTCGACCCGTCCGCGCTGAACACCGAGACGGTGGCGTTAGGCGGATCCTTGGTAAAGCTCTCATCGCTCTCATTCTTTGGCGACTATTCCTGCAGCAGGTCGGTCGTGAGCGAATGCCCCGCCGCCCGCACCGGACGGTCCGCGAAAATGATCGAGTTGGGCGCTACGCCGGTGAGGGTCAGTTTACCGCCCTGCAGGCTGGCGCCGCCGGCGTTCATGACGATCAATGACGGCACGATATCCGGGCTGGGTTGGCCGATCGTCTTCTGCAGCGGTACGTGCTGCGGCACCGCAGGCGTGGTTTGCGCGAGAAGTGGTCCCGCGCTGGCGAGGAGCACGGCGATGATCATGCAAGCGCTGTGTGTCTTGGTCATGGTTGCGACTCCGTCTGTCCTGGTTCTTGCACCGTCCCGAGTGCGGGCGCCCGTCATGGGGCGCCCACTTGCTCACACTTGTCCTACGCGATTAGTCGCTCGGATGAGCCTCGTGTTGCTTTTTGACCTCCTGCAATTCAATCGATGCCGCACCTGAGGCTCAGACAGAGAGGACAGGGGGCATGGCACGCGGACCTGGACTCCAATCAAGCGCGGATCGACAGCGGGGCGGCCATGGCCGCCCCCCTTCTTCATTGCCTCGATGCCCCTATTCGCCCTGATGGGTTGTAGTCTTGGTTTCCCTGATCTGTCCTATGACCTGATCCAGGTTGTAGCTCGACGGCACCTGCATCGGCGGAAACTCGCGGTACGACTCCAACTCCATGAGCCACAATGACTGGCCCATCGGGAACATGGCAAGCGCGTCGTACATGTAGGCAGTGCTCGGCGCCGCCAATGAGCCGCCGAAATAGAGCAGCGACTTCGCATCGTCGGGGGACACGTTCTGCTCGAACGGGTCACACTTGATGTTCTGGATCAGCGGGAAGTTCCACTTCACGGGCCCCTTGAGCCAGCCAGCAGGCCCGGGCCCGGCCACGTCGTAGTAGGTCTTCCAGTTCTTGTAACGCACCGCCGCAGGCTTGGCTCCGGAGTAGTAGAAGAAGTAGTCCCGGGCAGACTTGTCCGACTTGCCGGTCAGGTAGTCGATCTGGTTGAAGCCATCGAGGGTCGTCTTGACGATGCCGGGATATTGGCCGGCCTCGATTTGCTTCTTGAGCCCATCACCTTTCGGACCACCGGCGATCTCGACAAAGGTGGGCAACCAGTCGAGCGAGGCGAACAGCTGGTTCTTGATCGTACCGGGCTTGATGACTCCCGGCCAGCGGATGACAGCGGGAGCGCGGTAGCCGCCCTCCCAAGCTTCGCCTTTCTGACCTCTGAACGGCGTGATCCCATCATCGGGGAAAGTTATCGTTTCGGCACCGTTGTCGGTGGTGAACACGACAATCGTGTTGTCGAGCTGGCCCATGTCCTCGAGCTTCTTGAGCACATAGCCGATATTGTCGTCCATCTGCTTCATGCCGGCTTCATTGATGCCCCAATCCTTGCCGCCTACTACGCCGAGCATAGCCAAGTATTTGTCCGACAACAGCGTTGTGACGTGCATGCGCGCCGGGTTGTACCAAACGAAGAAAGGCTTGCCGGTCTTCTTCGGGTCGTTGCGGTCGAGGAAGTCGATGACTTTGGCTGAGATTTCCTCGTCCACCGTCTTCGAGCGCTCCAGCGTCAGCGGACCCTGGTCCTGACACGTCTGATTCTTCGACGTGCCGTCACTCGATTTGCACCAGATGATCGGGCGCGGTGGGGTCGCGCAGGTCGTCGTTTTCGGGTCCACCGCGCCGGGGACCTCAGGCAGGCCGGGGATCGGCGTGTTTTTGCACGGCGGCACAAAGGCCTGGGTGGTCGGATTCTTGTTGACGTCGGGGAAGCTCACCGCCTGCATGGCGTCGAGGTGGTAGAGGTAGCCCCAGTATTCCTGGAAGCCGTGCGCGGTCGGCAGCGCGGCGGTGTGGTCACCGAGGTGGTTCTTGCCGAACTCGCCGGTGTTGTAGCCGAGGTCGAGCAGGAACTTGGCGAGCGCCGGCGTGCCAGGCTGCAGATAGGTGGGACTGCCCGGAATCTGCGGCTGGACCATGCCGGTGCGCAGCGGATACATGCCGGTGAAGAAAGCATTGCGCCCGGAGGTGCAGCTCTGCATGGCGAGGTAGTCCATGAACTTCGCACCTTCCTGGCCGATCCGATCGAGGTTCGGCGTTTCCCCGACCATCAGACCTTGATGGTAGATGCTCGGCTGCATCCAGCCGATATCGTCACCCATGATGAAGAGGATGTTGGGCTTCTGTCCCTGCTGGGCGGAGGCAGGAATGCTCGCCGCTGTCGTGGCGGTACACAGCACGGCAAGAGCGCCCCAGATTGTTCTGAACATGCTCATGGTTGCTTTCCTCTGTGTCGACTGCCGAAACTTGGGCCGCAGCCTCCGCCAAACTCCACCCACCGACCGTCTTTGCCTTTGCCGATCCGCGCAGGATCACATTCGGCAATCTGTCGGACGCCTCGCGAATCGAAAATTGATCGAAGCGCCATGATGCGCTATGCGCTTTCGGCAGGTTAAGGTTACGGATCACGTTGCAGCGTGACGGAAGGAGACTCGCCAAAGGTAGTGCGATAGGTCACTGCAAAGCGCCCAAGTTCCATGAATTGATGATTTCGGGCGACCTCGGCGACAGTGGCTATCGAAGGGTTGGCACGACGCAGTGCCGAACGAACCTTATTCAATCGCCGCAACAAGAGATATCGCGTGGGGCTTACGCCGAGGAATTTGGCGCAACAATTCCTCAGGCTACGCTCCGGCACGCCGATCTCTGCACAAAGCGCAGGCATTTTCAGTTTTTGATCAATGCGTTTGCTGAGGCTTTCCTCGAAACGACTCATGACGACAGCGTGATGGTGTCTTGTCTTGAGACTGTCGTCGGTCTCGTCGGTGGCAAGGCAATTGACGATCGCGTGAAACATTTCCTGCTCCAGCGCTCTTGCAACCTCAGGGCGCTCGATCAATTTCTGTTTGGCTTCCGCAAGATGGCAAGCTTCTCTGAAGAGACGCTGAAACCTTGATACGTCCGCGCGGGCGGGGCGGAGTATTCTGCTCGCGAGCGGCGGTGCAATCTCTTGTCCGGTCAACGCCTTGCAGCAGCTCTCAAACTGTTGGGGCGATATCGATATCAAGCCCCACTGGCATGCACCCTTGGATCGTTGATGCGTGCTCCCGCCACGGCCGTGCAAAACCATGTCGCCGTTCCGCAATGCAAATCCATCGGATACAAGGGACGTCGTACCGAGCGGAAATGACAGGAGAATCTGCCCGAGGGGCAGCGAAAGATAGGCGATGCACGGAAGGCTTTCGCAGTACCAACACACTTCCAGATGTTTCAACTTCAGCCGTGTCAACCGTGCCTCGAAATCGCCGGCACCCGTTATCGTAAGATTGATGCGTGCGTCGCCGAATCCGCCGGCGTAGCGGTCAGCGTCGCTAAAGGTGCGTGTACCACTTTCTACCATATGCCCCGTCCCGTCGGACCGGCGGACAGTTCTTGCGACCCATTGAACGATCGGTCTGACTGATGGAGGCAGCATTACGTAGTGGGCCGCCTTCGGCTATGCGGGTTCGGAAGTTCGAGGTTGATGTTGGAATGTGACGACTATGCAATTCCGGCAAGCCGGCAGATGATCTCGACCACATGGCGCAACCACAGTGCCGCGTTCTATGGAAGAACCGCTTGACGGCGGTATTTCAGAACCGAAACGGCGCGAGCTGCTCGTTTCCCGGAGAATTTGTCAGACAACGCTATACGGCTGAGAGCCAAGGCCGCTATTCAATTACGGCACGGAGAATGGGATTGTGGGGCCGGCCGACGGAAAAGAATCGGCAAGATCGGCTTTCGGCGTGCGAGCTCAGCACCGCCCTAAACGGATTCTGTCCGCCAGTTGGCGCTGCCTGATCGTGTTCATCACGTCCGAAGTCACCTTTGAGAGCAAAGTGGACGTTAGGAGAACAGTCAAGCGACCTGCAAGTTCGTGGCTGCGAGCGCTGACGGGCGTTTTAAATAGACTTCCGGTTGGTGCGCGGGGCGCCGCAAGGTGCACGACGGCGGCTCCCCGAACAGTGCGCGGTAGGCAACCGAAAAGCGCCCGAGCTCCCAAAAGCCGTGGCCTGTAACTATCTGCGTGACGGTGGCCTCGCACGGATCCGAGCGCAGGAGCTCCCGCCGCACGAGGTGCATTCGGCGCAAGGTGAGATAGCGGATTGGTCCCATGCCGAGATGCTCTTCGCAGGAGGCGCGAAGTGTCCGCTCCGCGACGCCGATCGCTGCGCAAATTTCGGGAAGAAAGAGCGGCCGGTCCGGATTTGTCTCCAAGAATTCCTCGAACCGCGCGACGATGGTGTCGTGACGACGGCTGCCGGCGGTCGGCTCTATGGCGGCGCCCTCGGCAAGGCACCTCACCATGAGGTGAGTGAGCTCATTCTCCAACGCCCGAAGGACCTCGGGTAACTCCAGAATATCCGGAGTGTCATGCGCAAGCTGCCCAACGCCTTTGTGCAGTCTTAAGAGTCGGAGCATCAGTGCAGAATTCGGGCGAATAATTCGTTTCTGCGGCGCTTTCAGAAACTCAAGCCCCATTATTGTCTCGGCAGCGGCGTCCAGATCATCGATCGGAAGAGACATCGTTCCATAATGAAGGTCAGCCTCGGATCGTTGATGTACGATGTCGAGCCGGTTCACGACGACGTCGCCGGGCAAGACTTCCAAGCCACAGTGCAGGAATGGTGATGACTCAGGTTCGGTAAGAAAGCCAATCGATGTACGGCCGGGCCTGACCGCGACAGTATTGACCTGTGGCAGGGCGATATGAAATCGATGCATCCAGAGCCTGTTCATGCCGATCTGTGTAAGCTCGGCATGAAAACTTCCTTTGGCTATCGGATATAACTCGACGTCGGCAAACCGAATAACTTGCTGGCACGCCGACGGATCGGTAAAACTAAGAACTCTACTCAACGCCATTTCTGTTCTCCCCCAAGACAGAAATTACTATTTGGTCAGACAACCGGTGTTACGGCGACGGACGTCAGGAGGACTGAGCTTCGGATCGCAAAAGCAAAATAGGCCGTGCGATGGCGGCGACCCGAAATCGCGGTTGTAATATAGCTTTTCTAATACCTCTGATCAATCGGCGGAATCTTGACTTAAATCAATGCCCGGTCTGTGACGCCACAGTCATGCCTGCGTGGGTAGCCATGATGAGTTCGACAAGGCCGGGCTCACTGGACTCGGCCAGCATCTTGATGTCGCCTTCGAGAACTGCCTTGAAAGGCAGCTTGTCCTTCCACTCCGGATGCATGAGGGCGAGCGCCCGGATGCGATCGAGCGCGAAGGCGAGTTGGGTTGCTCCACTCAAAGCGTGCCGGCATTGTCGAATATGGCAATGCAATCGGAAGGTGCGATGAATCCGCGCTACCGGTTCTGGTGACGCGGCCTAAGAATTCGACAATGGCTTGTTTTGCGGGCGTGTCGCTCCAGGACGGCAAAGGATCGGTCCGCGCGAAAGCAGGGGATGATCAGGGCAACACCATGATTAATCTTGGCACTAACGGGGTGGGACGAGCTTGTCGGTCTTTATCTTCGCTGTCGCGGTGACAAACCTCGTTGCCAGATGGTCCCATTGTCGAACTGAATGACCATGCCATCGGGGGAATAAACCGCACCATCGTTGAAGGCATCAATCCAGATCCGGCTTGTCGGCGCAAACCAGTCCGGCCATGCTTGTGCAGGTATGCCTCCTTCGGTCAAGAGATTAAGTGCAGGTCCGTTCTGCGTGATATGGGCAGGTAGGCTTCCCCGGCACATGTTAACGCACGTATAAGTGCCGGTCAGGTTAAGCGATTGAGCCGATGCACCGGTAGCCGCGAGCGCGGCCACCATGCCGATGGCCAGTGATAAACGTTTCATAACACCATCCCTTCGATCTAATATTCAGGCTGGCCCCAAAAGGGGCTCCAGTCTCTCATCTTCAGCCTTTCCGAGTTTGATCGCTAGACTAACGAAGACTTGGCAGCTATCGGACGCCGATCGCCCGCCTGCCGAGAGCAATCAAGTCTTAATGCCAGGTTCGCATGACTATGCAGATTCGGAATCTCGCAAACGTTGAATCGGGAAACGACTTGCCCTTTGAGAAACCTTGCCCGGGGGCGACCATCGCTTCTACTCTCTTCAGAGCGGAGGTTTCAGCTGATCGCCGATTGCAGATCGCGACGGACCCTGCATAGACTCAAACCATTCTCGGAGGCCGAACCGTCGGTCCGATGTCTGCCGGAGAAAGAAGATAAGATCGGGAGCCAGCGGCTGCGGCGCGCCGGGATCATGCGCCGCGGATGTGATGATCCCTAACCACGCCAAAGCCGATCGAGAACCACAGCCCTGGCCAAGTTTGCGAGACTGGGCCAGCGGCCGAGCCGCGACTTGGTGCTCGAAATGTCGATATGCTCAAGACCGGAACTCTCGACGAATACCCTTCGAGCTTTGATAAATTGCCAGCTCAGCGGATTTCGTTTCTGGAACACCGTCTGAACTTCGTGTTGTAGGTATCCGGACAGGACGATGGGCGGCGGAGCAAACACCTCGGGCAATGTCGAGGACAGGTTACTATCGGTCAGAACCTTCCATCGCGAGTGGCCGCCCATGAGCGGTGACCGCAAACTGAACACCACTCGTCCGATCCTGGTTTCCCGGACGGCATAAGAACACATCGCACAGGGCTCAATGGTTGAATAGAGCGTGCAATCATCAAGGCTTGTCGTGCGGAGCTTCTTCTGGACGGAGGCAATGGCAACCATCTCGGCGTGTCGCGTAACGTCTCCTTCGGCTCTGACCATATTGAGGGATTCGCAAATGAATTCGCCCCGCCGAGCGATGACGGCGGCAAAGGGGTACTCCCCACTTTGCCCCGCAGATTGGGCAAGAGCAACGCAACGACGCATCATGGTCGCATCGGACTCTGAATCGGGCATTCTCATTGCGCTCCGTTCTCGCGCTGTCCATCAGCGCGCGTCGCAGCGTCGCTGATGGATTTTCGCCGAACGCCGCGCGATGGCGCTCGATAAGGGATGTCAGCCCGCTTTGCCTACCGATAAGCCATGCAAAGCTAATGTCGGGTCGCAAGGCTGACTATGCAGATTCGGAATTCTCCGAACGAGGCCCCCGGGGCGGACGAACGGCCTTTAAGTGGTCCTTCGACGTGTGGGCGAGTTGCCCCCTCCCTGTGCTTCCAACGGCGTGGAAGGGCGACAACACTCCCCTCAAAAGGCGCGCTAACGTCACTCCGATCGACTGCAGCACAGGTTGCCGAAACCGCATAGGCCGCCATAGCGGAGGAGGCACAATTGGAGGCTCCGGACCTCGAACGGTGATGCGCGAACTTAAGCTGCCGAAATCGCATAGCACGAAACGTTTCCTCCGGCTGGACTCTAGTCGAGTTGGCAAGACCGAATGGAGGAAGCCAATGAAAGTTCGACGCGCATTATGGCATGGCCTTCTGGCGGGTGTTGCGGCCACCGGCATCGGCACAACATTGGCATTGCTCGCCTTCTTCGTAACGGCGCAGGCGCAGACCCAGTGCCCCGTGATCGGAAGTGCATCCACCTGGGGATTTCCTGCGACGGGTTATTTTGATGTTTCCCCGGGCGGCACCTGCCTCTTCTCGCTCAATGTGAATGGTGAAATCCTAAGCGCCACCATCACGCAAGCGCCCTCGAACGGAAGGGTAAACATGGTGAATGTGTCCACCTACACCTACACGGCGAACCCGGGCTTTACCGGCACAGACACGTTCGTGATACAGGCGACAGGAAAGGATATCGACGGCCCCGCTGGAATGTCGGTGATCACCATGAATGCGACAGTTCGCTGAGCAGCTCCCGAAGGCACGGCGGATCACGTATTTTTCAACCTGGAAGACCCTGGCGTGGCCCGGGACTTCGGAGGATTTGACTTCGTCGCTGCGAAGCACTGCGTTGGGAGCCTCTAAGCAGAGAATCGGTTTGCCGTGCAATCAATCGTATCGAGCTAGTAGCCGGCGCCTTCCTTCGACGCAGATGAGGCACCGCACTGCTATGCCTTTCTTCGACTTTTCGCACTTGAGCCATTCTGTCTCGCTGCACCAACTGCGCAAGCCAGCTTGCCGGTCACCCGAACAGGGTCCCCGCTACGAAGGGTCGGCTGGTTTGCCCGAATCTAGACAGCAGCGACATCGTGCCCAGCTCAGGAGAAAGCCATGCTGCCGAAATTGCATAGTCGGGGGCCCGCCACCTTCAGTAAGGTGACTGAACAAGAAACCGACAGAGGATGCGTTCGCTGCACGCGGCGGTCCGAGACCCCGCGTGTCGACTGGCCGACTATCAAGCTCTGCGAATCTGCTGACAACGTAGGAGAATGCCATGGGCAGGAATACGTTGATATTGGCCGCCATCTTGATGGCCTTTGCCTGCGCTTCCGCGGGAGCCCAGCAAACGACCGGCACACTCGGCTCGCCCGGCGCGACGACCACCGTCAACGGCCGCTATCTGCCAAATCCACCACAATCGTTCAGGGGCGAGATCGATCCCAACGAAGCCCTATTGGCCGGCACGGGTCGTACCCCCCGAAGGGCGCGCCCAACGTGCTTCTGATCATGACCGATGATGTTGGCTTCAGCGCGCTCAGCACCTTTGGCGGCGTGATCCCGACACCGACCCTGGACCGCATCGCCGCCATCGGGCTGCGGTACACAAACTTCCATACGACCTCGCTGAGCTCACCGACGCGGGCCGCGCTGCTGACCGGGCGGAACCACCACTCGGAGGGCTTCGGCAACGCCGCGCGAAAATGACAATGCTGAGCCGGCAGCAACAAAGGAGTATCCGATGAGCATGAGAAAGCAGTTTGTTGCGATCCTCGGGCTTCTACTCGGTGCGGCGTTGACACCAGCCGCAAATGCCCAGCAGGTCACTGGCAAGCAGTTGCAGGCCGGCGACGAGTTGGCCTACCAGCTTGCTTTCCAGCGCGGCGCGCAGGCCGTGATCTGGGGCGCGCCGGCCGCTAGCATGATGGGCCTGATCAAGAGTGCCAAAAGCCAGCTGGGCGCAGTCGTCAACGAAGACATCATTTACTTCTCGAAGCCGATGGTCTCCCGGCACGGCTTCCTGACGCCGAACAATCAAACCCCGTACGTCTTTTCGCTCATGAACACGAAGGGCGGGCCCATGGTCCTCGAGGTCCCGCCCGCGAGCCCCAAGGTGGTCTTCTTCGGCACAGCGACTGACACCTGGCAAGTGCCCATCGTCGATGTCGGGCCGGAAGGGGAAGACAAGGGCAAAGGCGGAAAATACCTGTTTTTGCCTCCGGGTTATGAAGGAGAGGTGCCGAAGGGTTACTTCGTCCTTCGGCCCGCGACCTATCACGTCTCGACAGCGCTGCGCCCCATCCAGATCAAGGGTGGCACCCTCGAGGAGGCCGTCGCCTACTCCAAACAGCTCAAGGCGTATCCATTGTCCCAGGCCAAGAACCCGAAGCCGAATCGGTATATCGACGCCTTCCCCAAGACTTGGGACACCCTGCCGCACTACAACTTGAGCTGGTTCGAGGACCTGGCGGCGGTCGTCAACGAAGAGCCGGTGCAAACTCAGGACCTGGTCATGATGGGAATGCTGCCCACCATCGGTATCGAGAAGGACAAGCCGTTCAAGCCGAATCCCGTGGCAGCCAAGGCGCTCGACGAGGCCATCACGCTCGCCTACGCCGAGATGCTGGAATACTTCATCACGCCGGGCAAGGGCTTTGCGCCCTATTGGTCCGACCGGCAGTGGGGCGCGCCGAACTTTCCGAGGGAGGTGCTGGAATCGGGCTTCCACTTTGCGTTCAAGGATCAGTATCTGCTCGATCATCGGGCGGGCGGCTTCGCGTTCTGGGCGACCTGGGTACCCAAGCATCTGGGCAAAGCCACCTTTTATCTCATGGGTCAGCGCGACAAGGACGGCAAGCTGTTTGACGGCTCGTCAACGTACCGGCTGCGTGTTCCGAAGGACACCCCCGCCGCCGAGTTCTGGTCCGTCATCGTCTACAGCCGCACCAAAGACAGTTTTGCCGCCCTCATCCCCAAGTCAGAGCGCGTCGGCACTTCATCCTACGAAAAGGCCGAACTCAAGTCCAACGCCGACGGTTCCATCGACATCTACTTCGGGCCAAAGGCTCCCCCCGGCTTTGAGTCGAACTGGCTGCCTACTGGCCAGGACTTCTTCCTGCTCTTCCGCCTCTACGGGCCGGAGAAGTCGCTCTACGACAAGAGTTGGACATTGCCGGATGTCGAGAAGGTGTCGTGAGGCATCGACAGGGATTACGCCGGGCGCAGAGCCAGCTCGTGCTCCCGCCCGACGCGGGACGTAACGGGCAAGAAAGGACCACCCACGTCGATCGCCGTAAACCTGATTCGTGTGGAAACCAAAATGCCCCTTGAGAGGAGAACAACCATGAAGCGAACATCGAAGTACGCTAGCGCAGCCGGCTCATTGCTGGCCTTGTTTGCCATCCTGCTGCTCGCAGCACCCGACGCTGGATCCCAGGATGCGAAGCGCGCGGACGCACGCAAGCCGATTCCAATTCCCAAGAATCCCACCGAAGTAACCACCACGTCATTGCGCGACGTCGGGTTCTGTGAGGTTTGGCTGATCTCCGGAAACGAGGGGACCGGCTTCACCGTGGTCTTCTACAACAGCATGGGCCTCAACAAAAACCCCGACAAGATGACCAGTTGCCCGCCAGACCTCTGGGCCACGGTCGACCCCAAGAAGCTCGAGGCCGAGTACGACGTTTCTGGTGTCCACAAGTTGGGCCCGCGGTTCTGGACGATGGACTCGTACACAACCCCGTTGGGTCCAGTGATGACCTTCGGGCGCTACGAAACCCGCTGGGGGGGCGAGGGCAAGGTTCCGAAAGATTACAAGTTCCGAGAGGGCGGCGGCCTACCCCCGTACCACCCGATCCCGGCGCATCGAAAGTCGCAAATCAGATACGAGAAAGGCAAGCCGGTCTTCGTCCTCGAGGACAAGGAGGGCACGCCGTGGGTCATGCAGACCCACCCTCCCGGCATAACGTACGACGCGCTCAAGACTCTCGGCGACAAGTTCAGGAAGGCCGACGGCTGGAAGTACCGGATGGTGGTGCTCGACAAGGAACTCGTGATCACGGCGCCTGACGGCTTCAATTGGCTTGTGTATGACGAGTTCGACAACGGCTACGACGGATGCAAGGAGGGCGCCTGCAGCTTCAAGCCGTGACGCAGCCGCAACAGCGCTGGACGCCCTTCATCCACATAAAGAGGGGCGCCGTCTTCCGCTCGGGGTTTTGGCCGTGTGAAAACTCCAGCACCGTGTGCGCTCGTAGAAACACCTCGCAGAAACCGCGCATCATGAGAACTAAATCATGCTGCGCACATGCGGCGCGAGACCCGAATGTCGAGAAGGTGTCGTGATGGAAACTGGCGCTTCGCCGACGGATCCGTCGACGTGCATTTCGGATCCAAGGCGCCACCTGGGAAAGAGAAGAACTGAGTGCAGAACATGGAGGGACACCGTCATGCCGACCGCAGGCTCCCCATCCCGCATGAGCCGGATCTGCATAGTCGGCATGCGAAACTCTAGTTGTCCGGTCTTATACCGGATTGGTATGACGCGAGCACTCCTGCAACTTGCTGTAACCGCTGGGCACCGACTTTTTCGCACTTGAGCCATTGCTGTCTCCCTGCACCAACTGCGCAAGCCAGTTCGTCGGTCACCCGAACAGGGCTCCCGCTACGAAGGGTCGGCTGGTTTGCCCGAATCTAGACAGCAGCGACATCGTGCCCAGCTCAGGAGAAAGCCATGCTGCCGAAATTGCATAGTCGGGGCCTGCCACCTTCAGTAAGGTGACTGAACAAGAAACCGACAGAGGATGCGTTCGCTGCACGTGGCGGTCCGAGACCCCGCGTGTCGACTGGCCGACTATCAAGCTCTGCGAATCTGCTGACAACGTAGGAGAATGCCATGGGCAGGAACACGAATACGTTGATGTTGGCCGCCATCTTGACGGCCTTGGCCTGCGCTTCTGCAGGAGCTCAGCAAACGACCGGCACGCCCGGTTCGCCCGGACCAGCGACGACCACCGTAGACGGCCGGTACCTGCCGAATCCGCCGCAGCCGTTCAAGGGCCAGATCAGCCCCAACGCCGCGGATTCGAAGCCCGCATGGCCGGCGCTCGTCGTGCCGCCCAAAGGCGCGCCCAACGTGCTCCTGATCATGACCGACGACGTCGGCTTCAGTGCGCCCAGCACCTTTGGCGGCGTGATCCCGACGCCGGCGCTGGACCGGATCGCGCAAATGGGCCTGCGCTACACGCGCTTCCACACGACGGCGCTGTGCTCGCCGACACGGGCCGCGCTGCTCACCGGACGCAACCACCACTCGGTGGCCACCGGCGTCGTCGTCGACCAGGCCACCGGCTACCCGGGCTACGACGGCACGATCCAGCGCGACACGGTGGCGATCGGCGAGATTCTGCGTCAGCAAGGCTACGACACCTCGTGGTACGGCAAGGACCACAACGTGCCGATGTGGATGGCGAGCCAGGCCGGCCCGTTCACCGACTGGCCGACCGGGCCGATCAAGGGGTTCGACTACTACTACGGCTTCATCGGCGACGACACCAGCCAGTGGCAGCCGAACAATTTGTTCCGCAACACCACGCCGATCGAGCCTTATCTCGGCAAGCCCGGCTGGAACCTGATCACCGCCATGGCCGACGAGGCGGTCGCGCGGGTCAAGATGCTGAACGAGGTCCAGCCCGACCGGCCGTTCATGATCTACTACGCGCCTGGCGGCACGCACGCGCCGCATCATCCGACCAAGGAGTGGGCGGACAAGATCAGCGCGATGCACCTCTTCGATGAGGGCTGGAACAAGCTGCGTGACACGATCTTCGCCAACCAGAAGCGGCTCGGCGTGATTCCGCCCAACGCCCAGCTCACCGCTTGGCCGACGGGTGCGGCGGGTCTGCCAACGTGGGACACGCTCACCCCCGAAGCCAAGAAGCTCTACATCCGCCAAGCCGACATTTATGCGGCCTACCTGGCGTACACCGACCACGAGATTGGCCGTGTGATCCAGGCGATCGAGGATGCCGGCAAGCTCGACAACACGCTGATCATCTACATCAGCGGCGACAACGGTGCCAGCGCCGAAGGCACACTCCACGGCCTCTATAGCGAACTCGCAGGCATTAATGGCATCCACCCGACGGTCGAAGAGAACATGAAGTTCTACGACGTCTGGGGCACCAACCAGACTTACCCGCACTACGCGGCCGGCTGGGCGTGGGCCTGGGACACGCCGTACCAGTGGACCAAGGAAGTGGCTTCGCACTTCGGCGGTACCCGCAACGGCATGGCCATGGCCTGGCCCGCGCGCATCAAGGACAAGGGTGGCATCCGCCACCAGTTCCACCACGTGATCGACATCGTTCCGACGATCCTCGAAGCGGCCAGGCTGCCGGAGCCGGTGATGGTCAACGGCGTGGCGCAGCGACCCATCGAGGGCGTCAGCATGGCGTACACGTGGGACACCGCGAACGCGCCGGGGCGACGGATCACGCAGTACTTCGAGATGTTCGGCACGCGCGCGATCTACCACGACGGCTGGATCGCCTCGGCGCCACCGGCCTTTGGCTCCTGGGACCTCAAGCTGAGGCCGCCGAACCCGGACGTTATGAACAGCTTCAAGTGGGAGCTTTACGACCTCGAGAAGGATTGGACGCAGGCCGACAACCTCGGGGCCACGATGCCGGACAAGCTGCGCGATATGCAGCAACGGTTCATCATGGAGGCCGAGAAGTACCGGGTCTTCCCGCTGGACACTAACGCCTTGGGCAGGTTCGTCTCGACGGCCAAGCCGAACTACGCCTCCGGCCGCACCGTCTTCACCTACTCGGGCGAATTGAGCAACGTGCCGTTCCCCGCCGTTGGCGGCGCGCCCTCCGTGCTCAATCGCACTTACACGATCACCGCCGACGTCACCATTCCGCAGGGCGGGGCCGAGGGCATGCTGGTCACCGACGGCGGGCACTTCGGCGGCTACGGTTTCTACCTCCTCAAGGGCCGGCCGGTGTTCACCTGGAACCTGCTCCAGCTCGCGATCGTGAAATGGCAGGGCAAGGAGGCGCTCGCGCCGGGCAAGCACACGCTGGAGTTCGACTGGAAACCCGAGGGCCCCGGCTTGGGCAAGGGCGGCACCGGCACCTTGAAGGTGGACGGCAAGGTCACGGACAGCCATCCGATGCCGCGCAGCGTGGCCGTGAGGCTGCCGTGGACCGAGACCTTCAATGTCGGCCTCGACACCGGCACGCCGGTGGACGACCAGGACTACCAAGTGCCGTTCCGCTTCACCGGCACGATCGACAAGCTGACAATGAAGCTCGGGTCCGAGGAGCTGACGCCGTTCGACCGCGAGCTGATCTACGGGAGGCAGCAGGTCGCGAAGTAGGCATCCCAGGCCTGCCTTCATGGAGTGGCCGATCCTGACGGCGAATTGGGAGGCCGACGGCGGCAACCGGTAGACGGTGCCGCTGGCGGTCGGGATCGGCCACCTTCCATCTCAGACGCGTGCCGGTGAACACGCAGATCGGTGGCTATTGCCACGTCGTCCGGCCCGATTTGGGGCCGAATCCACAGGGGACTTGGCATGACAGATGGCAAGCGATTCCAACGGCCAAGTCGTGGACAGCCATCCGATGCGGCGCGCCTGCCGCTCGTCCTCCCGCGGGACGAGACCTTCAAAATCGACCTCGACACCGGCACGCCGGTGGACGACCAGGACCACCAGGTGCCGTTCCGCTCCACCGGCAAGATCGGCAAGCTGACGGTGAAGCCCGGGCGGGAAGAGTTGTGACCGGTGCAAGACGTGCAGGGTTGGCTATCAACCCGAAGGAGAGAGGCCATGAGGACCAAGCTAGCGGTTCTTTTGTGGTTGGTGGTCGTCGGCGCCCTCGCTCCGGCGATCGCCCAGCAGAGCACCGGTACATCAGGTGCAGCCGGCGCGACGCCCACCGTCGACGGCAGATACCTGCCGCCGTTCCCGCCGCCGTTCACGGGCCACATCGGCCGCGAAGCGAAAGACTCCACGCCGGACTTCCCGAAAGAGGTCCGCTCGCCCAAGGGCGCGCCCAACATCCTGCTCATTCTGACCGACGACGTCGGCTTCGCCGCATCGAGCACCTTCGGCGGCCCGGTCCCCACGCCGACGATGGAGCGACTGGCAAAGGCGGGGCTGCGCTACACGCAGTTCCACACCACGGCACTCTGCTCGCCCACGCGCGCGGCGCTGCTCACCGGACGCAACCACCACACCAACGCCACCGGCGTCGTCATGGAGCTGGCCACGGGTTATCCCGGCTACAACTCGCTCATGCCGAAGAGCTCCGGCACGTTCGCCGAGGTGCTCAGACAGAGCGGCTACGCCACCGCCTGGTATGGCAAGAACCATAACGTGCCCGACTGGCAATCGAGCCAGGCCGGTCCGTTCGACCTTTGGCCCACCGGGCTCGGCTTCGACTATTTCTACGGTTTCGTCGGTGCCGATACCAACCAGTGGGCACCGGCGCTCTTCGAGGGCATCAAGCCGATCGAGCCGCCGCACGACGCCAAGGACTACTTCTTCGACACGGACATGGCCGACAAGGCCATCGCGCGCATCCGCCTGCTGCACGCCATGGCGCCGGATAAGCCGTGGCTGCAGTACTACGCGCCCGCCACCGCGCACGCGCCGCACCATGTGCCCAAGGAATGGATCGCCAGGTTCAAGGGCAAGTTCGACCAGGGCTGGGACAAGCTGCGCGAGGAGACCTTCGCGCGGCAGAAGCAGATGGGCATCATCCCTGCCAACACCAGGCTCACGCCGCGCCCCGAGGAAATCCAGGCGTGGGACTCGCTCGACGCCGACCGCAAGAAGGTCTACGCCCGCATGATGGAGGTCTTCGCCGCGGCGCTGACGCACGCCGACTACCAGATCGGCCGCATCATCGACGCAATCGACGAGCAGGGGGATCTCGACAACACGCTTGTCATCTACATCCAGGGCGACAACGGCGCGAGCGCCGAGGGTACGCCGCAGGGCCTGCTCAACGAGATGACCATCGCCAACAACATCCCGGAAGATTTCGCCGAGATCCTCCGGCGCATGGACGAGCTCGGCGGCCCGCTAACCTACAACCACTTCCCGGTCGGCTGGGCGGATGCCACGAACACGCCGTTACAGTGGACGAAGCAGATCGCCTCGCACTTCGGCGGCACGCGCAACGGGCTGGTGATCTCGTGGCCCGCGCGGATCAAAGACCAGGGTAGCATTCGCACCCAGTTCCACCACGTCATCGACATCGCGCCGACCATCCTCGAGGCGACAGGCCTGCCGGCGCCCGCAATGCTCAACGGCGTGCCGCAGAAGCCGATCGAGGGCGTGAGCATGGTCTACACGTTCGACGACGCGAAGGCGCCGTCGCGCCACCGCACCCAGTATTTCGAGATGCTGGGGAATCGCGCCATCTACCATGACGGCTGGGTCGCCGCCACCACCCCGCCTGTGGCGCCTTGGGTCGTCGCGGGCATGAAGCCGGACGTGGACGACTACAAGTGGGAACTCTACCACGTCGCCGACGACTTCAGCCAGGCGATGAACCTCGCCGACCGAGAACCCGCGAAGCTGCGCGAGCTGCAGGATCTGTTCTGGATCGAGGCCGCCAAATACGACGTGCTCCCGCTCGACAACAGCACGGTCGAGCGCTTCGACGTCAGGATCCGCCCGAGCCTCACGCGCGGCCGCAACGTGTTCACCTACCTCCCCGGTCAGATACGGATTCCCGAAGGCACCGCGCCGGACCTCAAGAACAAGTCGTTCAAGATCGGCGCGACGGTGGAGATTCCCGCCGGCGGCGCGAACGGCGTGATTGCGACGCAGGGCGGACGCTTCAACGGCTGGGGTCTCTATCTGCTCGATGGCAGGCCGGTGTTCCACTACAATCTGGTGGGCGTGCAGCGCTTCGCCTTCGCCGGCAACGACAAGCTCGCTCCCGGCAAGCACTTCATCCTGGTGGACTTCAAATACGACGGCGGCGGCCTCGGCAAGGCCGGCACGGTCACGCTCAGCGTGGACAGCAAGACAGTTGCCGACGGCCGCATCGACCGCACTTACGCCTTTCGCGTCTCGCTCGACGAGACCTTCGACGTCGGCGAGGACACCGGCACGCCGGTGAGCGAGGACTACGCCGTGCCGTTCAAGTTCACCGGCACATTGGAACGCGTTCTCATCCGGCTCGCCGACACGGCGTTTACCGCCGAGGACGAGGTGCAGATCCGGCGGGCCAGGGTCGCGGTCGACATCTGGAAATAAGCCAAATCCGCCATCGCAACTACGCAAGGGTCGGGCAAGCAGAATGACGGCGACATGCGTTGATCGGGGACACGACCCGAACCGATCAAGCCCTTTCGGAGAGTTTCCCCAACCGAACCTTCGCGCGGAAGAAGGTGTGGCGAAACGTGAAGAAGCTCAAGGAGGCGCGGGGTCGGCAGGCCGCCTACAAGTAGCTGCGGATCCTTTCTATATCCAGAAGAGAGACGTTGAGCTCGCTTTACAGCGAGGCGCCGTCTGCGCACGCCGAGGCACCCGCGAGATTCGAAAAGAGGACTGTTGTCATGGATGCCACATTCGGCGTTTTAGACGCCTTCGCATTTGTCGTGTTTGCTGTTCTGATCGCGGTGGCGGTGATCGCAATTGTGAGTTTGGGGCAATTGCCGGGCCGACTCGCGCGGAAATGGGGACATCCGCAGGCTTCCGCGGTTAACGCCGCCGGTTGGATCGGCCTGGCGACCGGGGGCTTGTTGTGGCCACTGGCTTTGATCTGGGCCTTCATTACTCCATCCTGGTCGGCCGCTTCGAGAACGAAGGAGAGCGATGAACACGACAGCGTCGCGCAGCAGCCAACTCCTTTGCACAAGGTCTCATCCGAGGAGACACCGCGGTGATCGCATTCCTGATCGTGATCTATTGCGCCGTCGTGCTCGTGCTCTTCAAGGTTTTGCATTTGAAGCCGCGGCCCTATCTCATCGCATGCATGGCCCTCGCCGGCATTCTCATGATCGGCGGGGTAGTGGTGGCGTGGACGCAGTCGGCGCCGCTAACGGGGCAGTTGGTGACAACCCAGTATGTGGTTCAGCTCGTCCCGTATGTGAAGGGACAGGTCAAGGCGGTGCATGCCGAGGCGAACCAGCCGATGAAGAAAGGCGATTTGCTGCTGGAGATCGACCCGGCGCCGTACCAGTACACTGTTGATCAGCTTGAGGCCCAGCTCAAGGCGTCAAAAGCGAACGTCGAACAAGCACAGGCTGGCGCGCAAGCAGGGGATGCGAATGTGGCGAAGGCCAAGGCCGGGATCGCCCAGTCTCAGGCCGCGATCGATGAAGCCAAGGCGGCCGTGGCCAATGCGCAAGCCAGTCTCAACAAGGCGAAAGCGGCCGCCGATCTGGCCAAGACGCAGGAACAGATCGCCTTGAACATTCAACGAGCGGACGTCGCCGCAATCAGCCAGCTCAAGGTGGCCGAGGCCAAGCAGCAGCGCCAGGAGGCGGATGCAGCCGTTCAACAGGCCGCAGCCGCCGTCACGCAGGCGCAGGCCGCCGAGCAGCAGGCATCGGCCGGTCTCACGGCCGCGCAGTCGGCCATGCAGCAGACAGAAGCTGCGGCGCGTCAGGCGGCCTTCGCTATAGTCGTGGCCCAGAGCAATGTGCCCGGTGTCGAGGCTCAACTGGGGGACGCGCGTTTCAACCTCGCGCAGTGCAGGATGACGGCGCCCGCCGACGGATACGTAGTGAATTGGCAGGTTCAGGTGGGGACCATGCTGGTGCCTATGCCACTCGCAGCAGCTGGGACCTTCATCGACACGTCAAACATTGCGGTTGCGGCGGTGTTTCCTCAAAATTGGCTTGCGAATGTGAAGCTCGGGGATGACGTGGAGCTGGTGCTCGACCCCTATCCAGGCCGTCTGTTCACCGGCAAGGTGAACGCCGTGATTCCCGCCTCGGGTGGAGGTCAATTCACCACAAGTGGAGATATTCCCACTGCCGCAAAGGTTGGATCGACCGGCGCCTATGCGGTCAAGATCCTGTTCGACGATTCGGCCGTCTCGCGCAATCTGTCGATCGGTTCGGGGGGAAGTGCCGCCATCTACACCCAGGTCGGCAAGCCGACTCACATCATCTCCAAGGTCGCAATGCGGATGAAGAAATGGCTGCTGTACGTCGCGCCGACCGTGGCCAAGGCCTAGCCGGAGCCATGTTGGCTGCCCGGATGAATTTGCCGAATTTGCATGTGACATTAATGCCGCAGCGAGCGTCTTTGTATCTCAACGCTGCGGACGCTTTGGTGCGAGTGATCCTCAAAATTGATAAATTGAAAATGCGCCCCTGGGCAACTCAAGGGAGATTGCGGGAATGGGGAGTTTCCGTCGCGTCCAACGCGGAGCCGCGCGCCGCACCCTGTCGGCGGCGCTAGTTCTGCCCTTGGCTGCCTGTGCCGTCGGCCCCGACTTCATTCCGCCAGCGGCCCCGATCACGGACAAGTTTCTTGGCGCGAACAGCCGTTCGATCAAGTCGGGTCACCAGGATTATCGCGATTGGTGGATGGCTTTCCGCGATCCTACGCTCAAGCAACTCGTCCAGATTGCCTACGACCAGAATCTCACTTTGTTGAGCGCCGGGACCCGCGTGTTGCAGGCCCGGGCTGCGCTGGGCATCGCCATCGGCTCGTTCTATCCACAGGTGCAGCAGGGGACGGGCTCGTTGATCTACACCCAGCCCAGCGCTGCCACGCCGCTCGCCCTTCCGAACGCCACACCCACTCAATTCTGGACCGATTCGCTGGCCGCGCAGGCTGCCTGGGAACTGGACTTTTGGGGCAAGTTTCGGCGTGGCGTTGAGTCCGCCGATGGCGCCTATCTTGCTTCGATCGCAAGCTACGACGACGTTCTAGTTACGCTTCTGGGTGACGTCGCGGCAACCTATATCGGCATCCGCACCACCGAGCAGTTGATCGCGATCGCCCGCTCCAACATCAGCAAGCAGGAGCAAAGCCTCAAGATCGCGCAAGCCAAGTTCAAAGGCGGCGGCTCCAGCGAACGTGACGTTTTCCAGGCGAGCAACGTCCTCGAGCAGACGCAGGCAGCGATTCCACAGTTGACTATCCAGTTGCAACAAGGACAGCACGCGCTCTGCGTGCTGCTCGGCATCCCACCCATCTCGCTGAATGCGCTGCTCGCCCGATCGAGAGGCAGGATACCTGCGCCGCCCAGCACGATCGCGGTTGGAATCCCGGCGGACCTGCTCCGCCGCCGGCCGGACGTTCGCGTCGCCGAGCTTGTCGCTCTGGCCCAGAACGCCCAGATCGGCGTGGCCGAGGCGCAGCTTTATCCGGCCATAAGCATCACCGGCACATTCGGAGGCGCTGCCAGCACCGCCAATGGCCACAACCTCGGGCAGATCGTCAGCGCGAAAGGCGTGACCTATGCCGCCGGCCCGTCGTTTCAATGGAACATCCTGAACTATGGACAGATCACCAACAGCGTGCGTCTGCAGGACGCGAAGTTGCAACAGCTGTTGGTCGATTATCAAAACACTGTCCTCAAGGCGCAGCAGCAGGTGGACGACGGCATTTCGGCGTTTCTGCAATCGCGGATCCAGGTCGGATACCTGCGCAAAAGCGCTGAAGCTGCACGCGGCGCTTTGAGAATTGGGACCGAACAGTACGAGCAAGGGGCTACAGATTTTACGACCGTGCTGACCGCCGAGCAGAATCTGTTTCAGGCGGAGAGCAGTGTGGCGACAGCCTTGGCCAATGTCGCGCTCGCTGCGACCGCCATCTACCGCGCGCTCGGGGGCGGATGGCAGATACGGGAAGACAGCTATTTCGTGACGGCTGCGACGGTCAACCAGATGCGAGCACGGACTAATTGGGGACAGCTATTGCCGCCAGCCGGCGAGCCGCAGCCGCGGGAGCCCGGTCTTCCCACTCCGGCAGATATCGGACCGACGGTTCGGCCTCCCGAATGGTGAGACCATGCAGGAGACACATCAGCCGCGCAATGCGCGATTATCTAAGGATCGCGAGCGCCGTTGGCTTTGACTGGAATGGCTACAATCTGACCCGAAACATTCGGCGTCACCTCCACTACCCGTCCGGTGACGGTCAGGATCCCTATGCTGATGCCGGAGCCTCGATTACGACGTGCCAGCTCAATTGACGAAGCTGAGCCGCCACGTCGGCTATTGGCAGATAGTGTTTCAAAAAGTCGAAAATCGAATAACCCTCAAAAATCTCGCGAAATCCGATCTTTGGACTTCTCTGCTGCTGCGTCACTTTTAGCGTCGCTACCAAGGTTCGTGATCAATTTTGGATGGAGCGATAGGTCCCTCACGTCGCCGCGCGTAAAACGCGCTCTAGCAGTCTGCAGTCTGCTAGCTAGAGTCGGCCGCCTGTCATTTACAGGTCACGGCCTAGCACGGCTCAAAAATCTGTTCCGAAAAGAAGAATAGCAACCTTGTTGCGCGCGCACGACACAGAAGAGGCAGCGGACCCGTCTTTTCGTCGTTGAACCATCTCGCCCCTTCGGTGCGAGCTTGATGGCCGAGATGGGGCCATTTCCCATCGTGGCCTCGGATAGAGCCTCGCAGGCCGTGCATTTCGTCCACCCAAACGCTCTCTACGATACCGGCCTTTCCGTCGGTGAGGATCACGGCTTTTCCGACAAGCTCGGTCTGGGCTTGACCGAACTCGCCGATGATCGCGGGCGCGCGGACCTTCGCAATTGCCATTGGGTACCCGGGTCAGAAACGGGTCGGTTCGCATTTGCAAGGTGCGGAAGTCGTGACCGGCAGGTGGCAAAGGATGTCGCGGGAACCGCGACCAATGCCGATCGAGAAAACTTGAGGCGACGCTAAAATGCCGGTCATACGGCGAAGGCCGGTACACGCCGTCGGCGCACATGATCAAGCTGACCGAGAAACGCGAGGTCACATCTTACAAGTGAGTTCATCCGGAAGAGGACAGATGAATTCCATCCTGTGAACCTCATCACTTGCCGACATGAATTCCGGCCCATTTTTGGGAATGCGCGGGTCTCGCAACTGTAATTGTTGCAGTCTCGCCGATGGTGCGAGGGCATCAGCCTCACTTTGTGTCGCGACCTACCGCAACTATGGCGGCAGTGAATGTATCCTGACTGCCTGACCACCTGTGGCGGGTGAGGCAGGCATGCGCTATTGAAGCTCGGCCCGGGACAACTGACAAACGCCGGCGGCCTTACGTCGGAGGTCGGACGTGTGACGGCGGTCTGAATGAGCTCGACCAGGTTCGCCGAGAGCCAGCGAACATACGCACGACGCCGGTGCCGAAATCCCATCCTTATCAAATCGTTGACCGCTCAATCGACGAACGGGCGGATTATGTCAGAGAAAAATAACCATAGTGGCGATTGCGGCTGCCGTATTCAGCATTGCACAACGGTGGTGATAGTACGGTGCGGATAAAATTGCACTCACCAAGATATATCACGGGCACTATCCGCATGTTTACCATATACAATTGCATCGCCTACGAACACGACTTGCGACTAGTGGTGCTGGCGGCCCTCGTATGTGCGCTCGCGTCTTTCGCGGCGATCAACTTCCTCAATCAC
>NZ_JADPIU010000095.1:0-586 GCF_023073075.1 Bradyrhizobium sp. 61
GGCGATGATGAAGGACTCCGTGTACTGGTAGGCGACGAAGCCGGCATAGCCGCCGATCATGAACATCGCGCCATGCGCGAGGTTGAGCACGCCGAGCGTCCCGTAGATGATGGTCAGGCCGGAGCTGATCAGCGCAAGCAGGGCGCCGAGCGCGAGCCCGTTGAAAAGCTGCGAAACGAGATTGGGCCAACTAATCATGCGGGGATCGCTATCGTGACGCGCGGCGGTGCGTCGTCAAAAAGGTGACGCCGCAGGTCCAGAGTGTGACCTACGGCGTCACAGGGGGTTAGCACGGGATCAGCTATAGTCGCCGAGATGGCAGCCGAACGCGTCCGGCTTCTGCATCAGGCCTTCACCCGGGACGATCTCGACGACGTCGTACCAGTCTTCCTTGTTCTTCATGTCTTTCTGCTGCTTGCCCTTGACGATGATCACCGGGCGAATGCACTGGTGATCCTCGGGGCGATAATGCACGTCACCGACCAGCGAGGGGATCGTCTCGCCCTTCTCGTAGGCCTTGATCACGTCGGGCGGATTGAAGCTGCCGGCCTGCTCGCACATGTGGGCCCAGTGCGCGAAGCTGACA
>NZ_JADPIU010000018.1:0-586 GCF_023073075.1 Bradyrhizobium sp. 61
GGCGATGATGAAGGACTCCGTGTACTGGTAGGCGACGAAGCCGGCATAGCCGCCGATCATGAACATCGCGCCATGCGCGAGGTTGAGCACGCCGAGCGTGCCGTAGATGATGGTCAGGCCGGAGCTGATCAGCGCGAGCAGGGCGCCGAGCGCGAGCCCGTTGAAAAGCTGCGAAACGAGGTTGGGCCAACTGATCATGCGACAATCGCCGTTGTGACGCGCCATGGTGCGCGTCAGAAAAAGGTGACGCCGCAGGACCAGAGTGCAGCCCGCGGCGTCACAGGGGTTAGCGCGGGCTCAGCTGTAATCGCCGGGATGGCAGCCGAACGCGTCCGGCTTCTGCATCAGGCCTTCACCGGGGACGATCTCGACGACGTCGTACCAGTCTTCCTTGTTCTTCATGTCCTTCTGCTGCTTGCCCTTCACGATGATCACCGGGCGGACGCATTGGTGATCCTCGGGGCGGTAATGCACGTCGCCGACCAGGGAGGGGATCGTCTCGCCCTTCTCGTAGGCCTTGATCACGTCGGGCGGATTGAAGCTGCCGGCCTGCTCGCACATGTGGGCCCAGTGCGCGAAGCTGACA